>REEL01000097.1 GCA_007695095.1 Chitinophagaceae bacterium
AACAAGGAATTCCTTGTTAAAAAAAGCCGCCTTCTTAATTGAAGGCGGCTTTTTTATTAATGAGCTATACAGTTATGTGAATTTTAATTTGATATTTATTGAAATTTAAGACATATAAGCGAACAAAAACCGAAAGAAAATCAGTCAATATAAAATTAAACAGCCTGTTACTCATAAGTGTTTAAGTACCTTATCTTTCACTATTTGTCGCAGATCTTTTGTTAAAGCTATATTCGTGAGGTGCGTTTCTTGGATAAAATTCTCATTGTCCATAATAATCATTTCGTCAAAGTAAACATCAAACAAAGAAGTTAAATTATGGTCGTTTATTTCATTTTTTACCTCAATACTTTTTAATTGTTTTGCTTTAGATTCTGAAATTGGAGGAGAAATTATCTTTGTGTTAAAATTATGTTTATTTGAAAGTGCTTCTATTTTTTTTAAATATTCAACACTAATTGGTGAAAGAAAATGATAATCTTCCTCTTTTTTAATCTCTATTCGTGGAGACCAGTTAATAGTTTTAATCCAGGGTAACTGTGAAAAGCGATAAAAAGGATTTTTTTTAATTTTTTCCCAAACGGTAGGGGTAAAGTGTCCTTTATATTTTTCTTTAAAAAAAGGTTTAAGAAAGTAATTGAAATTGTAATATTCTTCCAGATTGTTTTCAAAAAGCAGAGGGGAAGTAAAAATAATCAGATTATCTATTTCATTACCGGATTCTAAATAGTTTTGAACAAGTATATACATTCCTGCCATACTTATGCCGTGATTACAGGCTAAAGAGTTAATAAGGCTGTCTTCATGGGTGTTGTCATAAAATTGTTTACCAACACTATCTCCTATAAGCAAATTCCCGGATTTACTTTTTTCATTTGATTTTCTAATTGAAAGATAAATTTCTTTACCTAAAACCCTGTCTTTGTAAATTTCAGTTTTATAGAGGTAAAAAACATAAAAGCTAACTAACAAAAAGCTACCAAACAGCCACATTAAAACATTTAAGATTAATTTTTTCATTTTTTAAAATTGAAAGTAAATGAACTCAATGCTTTGACTCTGATAAAAGTAAATTAAGAAAAAAATCAGTGAATAAAGTCCCCATCTGTAGTATCTGGGTTTGTCAAAATATAACTTTTCCAATGCATGATTATTTTCTTTTCCAAACCATTCTATAATAATTAAAAAAGAAGTTAACAAAACTAAAAGCAATCCAAAAGTAGATAAAATAAAATCTCCCAATGCAAAGATAGAGTTGAGGGACAACAGATCTTCAAATATTCGGTGCAGCAGATAAAAACTTTGGAAAATATCTTCTGCTCTAAAAAATATCCACCCAATGCTTATTAGTAAAAAAGTTATCAGAATATTAAAGACATTTACTATGGTCTCTTTCCCTTTAAATGACAGTTGAGTATTTTTGTATTGCCGGTGTTTATTGAGGATCAGTAATGGGATAAATAACAAAGCATTATACAAACCCCAAAAAATGAAAGTCCAGTTAGCCCCGTGCCAAAAACCGCTGATTAAAAAAACGATAAAAACATTTCTGATTACCTTTAATGCTGAGCCTCTGCTACCACCTAAAGGAATAAAAACATAATCTCTAAACCATGTTGTCAGGGAGATATGCCATCTTCTCCAAAATTCAGCTACATCTCTTGAGAAGTAGGGGAAAGCAAAGTTTTTTCTTAACTCAAAGCCAAATAGTTTAGCAGTACCTATCGCAATATCTGAATACCCTGAAAAATCACAATAAATTTGTAAGCCAAATAAGATATTTATAAATAGAATTTCCCAACCACTGTAAGACTCCGGATTGCTGTATACCATATGCACGTAAATGGCTAAATTGTCAGCTATGACCATTTTTTTAAAGAAACCCCAAAGAATTTGTCTTAGGCCGTCTACAGCATAGGAGTAATTGAAAACTCTGTTTTTTAAAAACTGGGGGAGTAAGTTGCCGGCTCTCTCAATAGGACCGGCTACCAACTGAGGGAAGAAAGCAACAAAAACTGAAAATGCTAAAAAATTATTAGTGGGAGCAATTTTCCCCCGGTAAATATCAATCGTATAGCTTAATGTTTGAAAAGTATAGAAACTAATGCCTACCGGCAGCACAATATTAAGTAACGGACTATGCAGGTCGAAACCCAATAAAGTAAAGGATTGTATAAAGTTCTCAACAAAAAAATTGAAGTATTTGAAAAAGCCTAAAATACCCAGATTTATGAGCAGACTGAAAAATAGAAATATTTTTTTAGTTTTTTTGGAATTGGCCTTGTGGATATTCTTTCCGATAAAAAAATCAGTAATCGTACTAATTAAAATTAAAATTAGAAACTTCCAGTCCCACCATCCGTAAAAAAAGTAGCTGCTTAAAAGTAATAATAAATTTTGAGAACGTAAGTCTTTGTTAAGCAGCCAGTATGCCATAAATACTAATGGCAGGAAAATTGCAAAGTCAAGTGAATTGAATAGCATAAAATGCTTTAATGTTAACTATGTAATATTTAAAGTAAATTTTTTTAAAACTACGTAAAAAATGTTTGTAGAAATAAAATTAAAAGTGCATATTAGCATATAATTTTAATATAAGTTAGTACTTTAAAAGAATTTTAGAATACGAAAAAGAATATATAAAATATAAAAGGCTGATTACTAAAGCTAAATAAATTTTTTTTTAAAAAAAAATCTTTAATGTTTTGCAAAAACCAAAAAGAAAGCTATATTTGTAATCACTAAATGTTTAGAAAATTAACTAAGGCTATGAAAAATTTGAAAATCTTTATTTTAACGTGTGTTGTAATGTTAACTGTATTAGCGACTGCTCAGGCAGGCCCTCCGGGTCCTGAGCCTAATCCGATTCCTCTTGATGGAGGGATAATAACTATTTTGATTGCTATTGCAGGTGCAATTGGCGGCAAGAAAGTTTTTAATAAATTTAAGAAAAAGCAACAACAATAGAATTAATTAAAATTAATACCTAAAGCCCAATTTATGAGAATGAATTGGGATTTAGGTGTTTAACCTCTTTGTGTCGCATATTCTATTGTGTGTGGCCTAAACCTTTTTGGTTATATTTAATAGACACTTACTTAGATTTATTTGTTTTATTATTATCAAAAGACAAGCTCTGATAAAAAAAAGCAATTAGAGATTTTCTAATTGCTTTTTTAGGTTTTGCGTTAACAACATTATTTATGTTACATCCCAAAAGCATAATAAACAGTTCCGGATTGATTTGGATAAATTCCTTCAACCAATACCCCCCCGGAAATTCCTTCTAATACTTCAGATAAGTCAGAAAGTGATCGCACTGCTCTTTTGTTTATATGAGTTATAACAAAGCCTTCACGTATATTTGTATTTGAGCGTAGAATGCCATTACGTAATTTTTCTATTTTTAGCCCGCCGTCTATATTAAGCCTTCTTCTTTCTGCTACTGAAAGTTCAACTAACTCAGCGCCTATTTTTTCCATAATATCTACATTGCTTCTGCTTAGCAGTTCCGGTCTGTTATTAATGTTTTGCAAAGTAACATTCGTAATTCTATTTCTTCCATCGCGAATATAATCAATGGTAATTTCGTCTCCGGGTCTGAATCTGGCAACTTGTTCCTGTAATTGTGGTGAAGTGTTAACTGGTGTTCCGCTAACATGCGTAATAACATCTCCAACTTTGATACCTGCTAAATGTGCTGCACTACTATTGCCTACGCTTTCAATATAAACACCTTTTATGTCCGGCAAGTCTAATTTTTTTGCTAAATCGGCATCAACATTTCTGATAGTAACTCCTAAAAATCCTCTTTGTACAAGTCCGAATTCTTTTAGATCGGTCACAATTTTGTTCACTAAATTAGCCGGTACGGCAAAACTATATCCGGCAAATGTACCTGTTGGTGTAGCGATAGCCGTGTTAATACCAATTAAATCACCTTTTAAATTTACCAAAGCACCTCCGCTGTTACCCGGATTAACGGCAGCATCAGTTTGAATAAAAGACTCTATAGCTGTTTGCTCTCGTAAAATATTTATATTTCTACTCTTAGCACTCACAATTCCTGCGGTAACGGTTGAAGATAGATTAAACGGGTTACCCACTGCAAGCACCCATTCGCCAATAACAATGGCATCAGAATTCCCAAAAGTCATAAAAGGCAAGTCATTTGCATCTTTTATTCGTATTAAGGCGATATCTGTAGAAGGGTCTGTTCCTATAACTTCAGCCTCATACACTCTGTTATCATTTAAAGTGACATTTATGCCGTCAGCATTACTAATTACATGGTTATTAGTTACGATGTAGCCATCTTTAGAAATTATTACTCCTGAGCCGGATGAACGCCTTTGGCGAGGTTCCCCTCTGGGACTAAAAAAATCATCTTTGAAAAAATCTCTTAGTGAATTTTGTTGCTGACCTCTTGTGCCGGATGAAGTCGTTCTGATGTGAACAACTGCGGGAGTGCTCAAAGCTGCAGCATGTCTAAAATCTACCGGTTGAGATTCTCCAAAATCAGCAATTTCATCAAAACTTGTGAAACTGCCCGGAATTTGATTTTCAGAAATTCTGATAATTTCTTGCTGTGGTTCAAAAATCTTAAAACCTGCATAAAATGTAGCAGCACTTACCACAAAAGCTAAAAAAATTGTTGTTAAAATTTGATTTGTTTTCATAGTAATCTCCTTTTTATATTAATGATAACAAAAACTATGCCCGACCGGCAAACTTATAAAACAACAGATTTTTAGGGTCATTTGTTTTAAAGCTGTCAAAAAATTGACTTAAGTGTATATTTTTTTGAATACCTGCTTAATCTAATTGACATTTAAAAACAAAACTTATCTTTGCTTCCAAAATAACATTTAGAATATGAAGATTAGAAACAACTGGACTAAAGAAGAAATTAAAGAAATATACCATCAGCCAATTTTAGATTTAATTTATCAATCAGCAGGAGTACACCGTACTTTTCATAAACCTAATGAAGTTCAGGTATGTACCTTATTAAGTGTAAAAACAGGAGGTTGCCCGGAAGATTGTGCTTACTGCCCTCAGGCTGCCAGGTATCATACTGATATTAAAGTTCATAAGCTGTTAGATGTTGAAACCGTAAAAACAGCTGCTACCAAAGCAAAAGATGCCGGTTCTACACGTTTTTGTATGGGTGCCGCATGGAGAGAGGTGAGAGATAACCGGGACTTTGACAATGTTATTGAAATGGTTAAAGAAGTGAAAAATCTTGGGATGGAAGTTTGTTGTACATTGGGTATGCTTACAGAGTCTCAGGCCAAAAAATTGAAAGAAGCAGGTTTATTTGCTTACAATCATAATTTAGATACCTCATCAGAATATTACGATGATATCATTTCTACCAGACAATACGAGGACAGACTGGATACATTAGGCAATGTTCAGAAAGCCGGCATTAAAATGTGTAGTGGCGGAATAATTGGAATGGGAGAAAAAGATGAAGATAGAATTGGAATGTTGCATGTTTTATCAACTTTACCACAACATCCTGAATCAGTTCCTGTAAATGCATTGGTGCCGGTAGAAGGAACTCCCTTAGCCAAACAGCCCAGAGTTTCAGTTTGGGAAATGATTAGAATGATTTCAACAGCCAGAATTCTGATGCCTAAAGCGATGGTGAGATTATCAGCCGGCAGAACAGAAATGTCTGATATAGAGCAAGCTCTTTGCTTTTTAGCAGGCGCTAATTCTATTTTTTCCGGAGAAAAGCTGTTAACAACCCCCAATCCTGATTTTACTGAGGATAAAACTTTATTCGAATTATTGAGCTTAACTCCCAGACCTGCTTATAAAGAACCGGGTTCAGATAATTAGGAATTTGCATTTTAAATAATTTTAATAAATAAAAAATAAAAATTTGCAAAAAATATTTATTTTTTAGATTTAACCTTATATTTGTATTAGTACCCTTTTAAAATACATTTATGAGAAGTTTTTTTTTACTTTTTTTACTGCTTGGATTTGCGGACATTTTTGGCTACAGTCAGACATTTCTCACATTTACCGTTGACCAGCCGGAGCCATTAACTGTTGAGCCGGAAAGTCAGTTTTTTATAGTTCAGCCCGATGACATTCCTTTTTCAATTGGAGATATTATTTCAGTATCTGAAGGAAATTCAGTATCTGAAGAAAATCATGGTTATATCTTTTTATGGACACCCGGTACCATACTGTCTGAAGATGATGTATTGAATCCCTCTATAGTTACTATGGGTATGGATAACACTAGTGATACTCTTCTTTTAACGGTAACCGATGATAAAGAATGTGTTCAATACTCTAGAGTAGTTGTAAATTATGAAGTCCCGATGGATGATACCGTTTACATTAATCAGCTCAATGTGCTCGAAAAGGCAAAGATTTATCCTAACCCATTGAAAGATGCCTTATATATTGAGTTTGAATCAGGGTTTTCAAACTATATCAATCAACTTCAAATCTATGACAATCAAAATAGATTAATTTACACTAAAGCAATTAAAAGAAATCCAAATTCAGAAACATTATCTATAGACTTTAGTGCCCGGCCTGCCGGTATTTATCAGCTAATTCTAATTTCTGAAAATCAACAGTTTTTTCATTCTTTAATTAAGGAATAAGAAATTATATAAATCAAAGTTAATACCGATTAAAATGAGAATAAAAAAATACATTTATACAATAGTTTTACTAATGCTGTTTTTACCTTTTGTTACTAAAGTGAGTAAGGCTGATGGAATTTTGTGTGAAGGCGATACTGTTGTATTGCTTATGGAAGAGTATTATGGGGATTTGAAATGGGAAAAATCCGAAGATTTAACGGATTTTATGCCTATACAAGGGGCAACTGTTGACAGCTTTGAATATGTGGTTCATGAAAGTACTTACTTCAGAGCGGTAATTACAGATAGCAACTGTGTAGAAGCCTATATTTCTGATACTATATTTGTTGAGGTTAATCTAAATCCTACAATCGCAATTGCAGGTACTGATAGTATTGATATTGCGGATAGTACTTTTGTCTTGAATGCAAATACACCGGATGTAGGAGCAGGAGAATGGAGTATTATTTCCGGAATTGGGGGCTCTTTTGATGATTTAAATGACCCGCAGACAATATTTAATGGACAGGCAGGGGAAAGTTATGTTTTAAGATGGACGATTTCTAATCCTCCCTGCATTGAGAGTTTTGATGAAGTAACTATTTCTTTTGAAGATCCGACACCACCTATCCCGGCAAACCTCTTAGTAGATTGCGGACTTATTCAACTTCATGTTCATCCTACAGACAATAGTACAGGCACCTCATGGGGTTGTACAGGCGGTATAGTTGCAGGCGCTGATTCTGATGTAGATGGCAAAAACAATACAACCTTAATTGTTCAGAACTGTCCGCCTCCGACTGCAGCTGAGATTTGCGATAATTTAGTGGCTGAAGGCTATTCAGATTGGTATCTTCCGGCAAAAGATGAACTTACCTGTTTGTATAATGAACAAGCTTCTATAGGTGGTTTTTCTGCGACAACTTATTGGACATCTAGTGAAGGGTCTGCTTTTTTATCTGCAAATGCCTGGTATAGAAATTTTGGATCAACGCTTGCCGGATATGGTTCTAAAAACAATGTAAATAGAGTGCGATGTGTTCGCCAAAACAATTAAACAACATTTTGTTTTCGTCTAATTTATTTTTTACTTTTCTCTTTTTAATTATAAGACAGACCCTGATTAAATAGCTTTTGTTCTTTTAAAAAGCTTTATTTATCAAATAGTTATCTTTGTTTTGACTTTTCGTTTTTTTTATTACTTTTATGAAAATCTAAGTAAAAAATGATGAATTTGTCAGTACTTTCTAAGTGGTCTTTCTTATTTTTTTTATTGTTTTCTTCTCAGTTATACTCACATTCAAATTCATCAAACCACAGCTGTGGATCAAGTTGTAGTCATGTCCCAAATCATGTTGTTTTAACTGCTTCAAATCATACTACTTCCGGAAATTCAGCTCAAAATAATCATACGCAACAAGTAATAAGATGTGCAACTGATGAAGTGCATCAGGATTTGTTACAATCATACCCGGATTTTGCTCAAAATTTAGCTGAAATTGAACAGTTTACTCAAAATTTTACAGCAAAAGAAAGTATTGATACTACAAGCACGAGGCAAATAATTACAATTCCGGTAGTATTCCATATTTTATATAGTAATGCACAGCAAAATATTAGTGATGCTCAAATCATTTCACAAATTGATGCATTAAACGAAGACTTCAGAAGATTGAATGCAGACACAACTAATACTCCCGGACCTTTTGCAGCTATATCTGCTGATACTGAAATAGAATTTTGTCTGGCGGTCAGAGACCCGCAAGGTAATCCAACTGATGGAATAGTAAGAGTTCAGACAAGTGTAAATACTTTTGGGGCCAACAATGCTATAAAGTATACTGCACAAGGTGGATCTGATGCATGGCCAAGAGACTCATATATGAATTTTTGGGTCGGGAATTTAAGTGGTGGATTATTAGGTTATGCACAGTTTCCCGGTGGGCCTGCTGCAACGGACGGTATAGTTGTTAATTATACAAATGTTGGTCGACCGCCCCATAATCCATTTCAAAATGCGTATAATTTAGGTAGAACAGGTACTCATGAAGTCGGGCACTGGTTAAATTTAAGACATATCTGGGGTGACGCTAATTGCGGAAATGATTTCGTAAATGATACGCCAACTCAACAAGGTTCCAATAGTGGTTGCCCGAATTTTCCCTGGAGACCAAATTCATGCGGACAGACCAATCCTAACGGGGACATGTATATGAATTATATGGACTATACGGTTGATGCTTGTATGAATGCATTTAGTCAGGGGCAAAAGTCAAGAATGTTAGCTGCCCTTAACGGACCTCGCTCCAGCTTATTAAACTCTTTGGGTTGTACACCTTTGAATGCTCCGCCACAAACTGATTTTACAGCTGATAATGTAAATATTTGCCCGGGAGGAACTGTTCAGTTTACTGATATTTCAAATAATGTACCTTCGACTTGGGACTGGAGTTTTCCCGGTGGAACACCTTCTACTTCTTCAGACCCTAATCCATCTGTAACATATCAAAATGCCGGGACTTATCAGGTTAGCTTAACAACTACCAATGCATTTGGAACGGATACAGAAGTTAAAAGTGCTTTTATTAATGTTGGTCCTTTTGGAAATGAAATAATTTTTAGTGAAGATTTTGAAAGCGGTTCTTTTACTACAAACGGCTGGACAATTGATAATCCGGATGGCGGAATTACCTGGGAAATAGTGACTGTAGGAGGAAATACGCCGGGTAATAATGCGGCCAGAGTAAACTTATTTAGTTATCCGGATGTAGGTGAGCGGGATGGATTAATTTCACCGGTTTTAGACTTTTCTCAAAACGATTCTATAAAGCTGACGTTTGAACATGCTCACAGAAGATTTTCTGCTGACTTTTCAGATACTTTAAGAGTATATGTTTCTACTGATGGTGGATCTACCTGGCCGGATTTAATTTTTGAAGAGAATGAAACGGGTGCCGGTAATTTTGCAACAGGTACTTTTGATAATACAAATTTTGTTCCTTCAACTCAGGATGATTGGTGTTTTTCCGGTACGGTAGGAGTAAGTTCATGTTTTGAATTAGACTTAGGCGATTATGTGGGAGAAACTAATGTTCGAATAAAATTTGAAACCGGTAACAACTATGGAAATAATATCTATATCGATAATATTGAGATAAGCGGGAGGTGTGTTCCTCAAAACGTTCCACCGGTACCTAACTTTGTCGCTAGTCCACAAAGTGGTTGTGAACCTTTAACAGTCGAATTTACAGATTTATCTCAACTGAATCCAACATCATGGAGCTGGACATTTCCCGGAGGTAATCCATCCACTTCAAATGATCCTAATCCGGTTGTGGTTTACGACCAGGCCGGAAACTATGATGTAACTTTAGAAGTGACAAACTCTAATGGCTCATCTACTGAAGTAAAAACTTCCTATATTAGTGTACTCGGTTCAGGGCAGTCAGTTACACTTCCATTTAGTGAGGATTTTGAAAGTAATAGTTTTGCAACAAATGGCTGGACTGTAGAAAATCCAAATGGTGGTTTAACCTGGGAAATAGTGACGGTTGGCGGCTCAACACCGGGTGATAAAGCAGCCAGAGTAAATCACTATGATTATTTGGATATAGGAGCCAGAGATTATCTAATTTCTCCACCTCTTGATTTTTCAAATTATGATTCAGTATTTATGACCTTTGAGCATGCGCACAGAAGGTTTAGTCAAGATTTTGCCGATTCATTAATTGTTTCTGTATCGATAGATTGCGGTTTAAATTTTCCTTTCAGGTTGTTAGCTGTGGCTGAAGATGGAACCGGAGCATTTGCTACCGGCACTACAATTAATAATAATTTCCTCCCTTCTCAGGCAAGTGACTGGTGTTTTTCAGGAACTGTCGGAGCAGACTGCTTTGACTTGGATTTATCTCAATTTGCAGGAGAAAGTACCGTTTTTGTAAGGTTCGAAACCTATAATGATTATGGCAATAATATCTATATAGACAATATAAATATTGACGGTATTTCTATTCCACCAACAACACCTCCTTCTGCTGATTTTACACCTTCATCCAATTTAGAATGTGCGGGAAGTACTATTCAATTTACTGACAATTCTACAGGGGATGCATTAACATACGATTGGTCATTCCCCGGAGGTAGTCCATCATCATCAACTCAGCAAAACCCTTCTGTAATATATAATACTCCCGGAGTCTATGATGTGAGTTTGACTGTCAGTAATTCTGCCGGTTCTGATGTAAGTTCAGTAAACGGATTAATTGAAATTACACCATCACCTATAGTTAATTCGTCGGTAGATGGGATTAGCTGTAATGGAGAAAATGATGGTTCCATAGTTATTCAGGCGACAGGAGGAACCGGACTGACATATCAATGGTCTGATGGTTCAAGCGGTACAACACTTACTGATTTGAATGCCGGAAATTATACGGTTACGGTAACTAATAATGAAGGTTGTGAAACTGTAGAAAGTATTAACATTGTTCAGCCTCAGGTTTTAAATGTTAGTGGTATTGTTGGATTGAGTGACTGTTCAGCATCTTCAGGTACTATTCAGCTATCCGTTAGTGGTGGTACATCCCCTTATTCTTTTAACTGGTCTAATGGAGCCAACTCTCAGAATCTTACAGGACTATCTTCCGGTCCTTATTCAGTTACTGTTACAGATGCTAACGGGTGTGAGAATATTAGAAATTATTTTGTAAGTTCAGTACAGGGACCTCAACTGACACAAAGCTCTCAGAATGTAAGTTGTAATGGGGCTGCAGACGGCCAGATAGATGTCAGTACATCAGGCGGAACAGCACCTTTTACTTTTGATTGGAGCAGTGGACAGAGTACTTCATCAATCTCAAACTTAAGTCCCGGAACCTATACAGTAACGGTTACTGATGCACAAGGATGTGAAACTCTAGGCTCTGTGGTAATTAACGAACCTCCGGCCTTAGTGATTGATTTACAAGTCAGTGATGACCCTTGTGGGAACGGAGAAGGTTCGGCAGAGGTGAGTGTGAGTGGCGGATCACCTTCTTACTCGATTCAATGGTCAAATGGTCTTACAGGAACAGAAATTTCCGGTTTAACAAGTGGTAACTATGAAGTAAATGTTACGGATAATAACGGGTGTTCAGAAACTATTCCTTTTGAAGTTGAAACAGGAGAACAATTACAATTATTGACTTATACAACTCCGGATAGTGGAAATGCAGAAGGAGTGGCAATAGTAGAACCACTTAACGGACAGGCACCTTTTACAATTTTATGGGATGATCCGAATAATCAGGACAATGATACAGCTGTGAATCTAACAGCAGGAATTTATCAGGTAATAGTTGAAGATGCGAATGGATGTATAGGCATTACCGAAGCTCAGGTTGATTTTTATTTACCTGTATCTGCTAATGAGTTGGAGTCAAATGACGTGTTTATAAATGTATATCCGAATCCGGCATTTGATCAACTTAATATTTTTATTGAGAATGAAAAAAATGAAACTACCATACTTAGTATTTATAGTTTAAAAGGGCAACTTCTGGATGAGATAGATTTTGGTAAAAGTCATCTAATTGAAAAGAGCATTGATTTAAGAAGTTTTGCTGCGGGTGTATACTTTGTGAAAGTAAAAACTGAAAGTCACCAGAAAAACTTTAGAATAATAAAAAAATAAATACACCCAGTTAAATCCATGCTCGCAAAGCAAAGTATTTTAATCATTTTTTCAAACCTAAACATTTTTATTATCAAGTCGTATAAAAAGCTTGGTGATGACATAATGTCATTTTTAAAAAAAAGCTAATAATATTCGTATGGTAAAAAAATTACTCATTTGTTTACTCGTTCAATTTTTTACCCTCTCCTTACATTCTTATTCACAGTCAAGTCAACCGGTTCAACATGTTTGCGGCTCAAGTTGCAGTCATCAGCATGCCGGTATGTTGGGTAATAATCCGCATATACAATCCGGTCAGGCTGAGAGATGCGCTACGGATCAACTGCATTTTGATAAGATGCAGAATGATAAGGGATACCCTGCAAGGATACAGGATATAGAAGACTTTACAAATAGTTTTATACAGCAACATATGGCTGATACAAACGGAACTACCAGAACCATATATACGATTCCGGTAGTTTTTCATGTGGTTTATAATACACCTGCTCAAAATATTAGCGATGCTCAGATTCTTTCGCAGTTAGATGTATTGAATGAAGATTTCAGAAGACTTAATGCTGATACAGTTAATACACCTAGTGCATTTTCAGGAATAGTAGCAGATACCGAAATCGAATTTTGTCTGGCAGTGAGAGACCCCAACGGGCAGCCTACAACCGGAATAACAAGAACACAAACCAGTGTAACTTCATTTACTTCAAACAGCGCAGTTAAGTTTAGTTCTCAGGGAGGAAAAGACGCCTGGCCAAGAGATTCTTATATGAATTTTTGGATTTGTAATCTTACCGGCGGGCTATTGGGTTATGCTCAGTATCCCGGAGGGAATGCATTAACAGATGGAATTGTAGTTAATTATACTAACGTAGGAAGACCGCCACACAACCCATTCATTAATAGCTATAACAGAGGCCGGACAGGTACGCATGAAGTTGGACATTGGTTAAATTTAAGACATGTTTGGGGTGATTCTTTTTGCGGAAATGATTTAGTAAATGACACTCCTACCCAGGAAGGACCAAATTATGGTTGCCCTTCATTTCCGAGAAGACCAAATAGTTGTGGTCAGTCAAATCCAAATGGAGATATGTATGTAAACTATATGGATTACACTACAGATGCTTGTATGAATTCATTTTCTCACGGACAAAAGTTAAGAATGTTAGCGGCTTTGAACGGACCAAGAAGTTCTTTGTTAAACTCAATTGCTTGTATACCGGTGACATCTCAACCTTATAGTGATTTTAATTTAACCTTGACAAATATTTGTCCGGGTGATCAGATACAGTTTTCTGATAACTCTCAAAACGGTCCAACTTCATGGAGTTGGAGTTTCCCGGGTGGAGTTCCGTCTACTTCTAATAGTCAAAACCCGACAGTAACCTATCCCAATTCAGGAAATTTTGATGTTGTTTTGACAACTTCCAATGCTCATGGCTCACATACCGTTACCATGAATAACTTGATAAATGTAGATTATTATGGAGAAAGTATTTTGTTTCAGGAAGATTTTGAAAGCAATTCTTTTAATACAAATGGTTGGACGGTAGAAAATCCGGACAATCATATTGGCTGGGAAATAGTTTCAGTTGGAGGTAGTCAATCAGGAAACAGAGCCGCAAGAGTAAATCACTACAGCTACTCAGTAATAGGAGAGAGGGATGGATTGATTACACCTTCTTTAGATTTTTCAAACTATGATTCATTACAATTGTCGTTTCAACATGCTTACAGAAGATACAACAACTTTACTTCAGATACCCTGCGTATTTATGTATCAACAGATAACGGGCAAACATGGCCACACTTAATTTTTGAAGAAGCCGAAGATGGCAGTTATAATTTTGCTACAGCCGTTAATACTACAGCTAATTTTGTTCCTTCTACACCTCACAATTGGTGTTTTAGCGGATCGGTAGGTGCATCTTGTTTTGAATTGGATCTTTCAGATTTTGATGGGTATTCTAATGTGCGTATAAAGTTTGAAACAGCTAATGCTTATGGAAACAATCTATACATAGACAATGTCTTGGTAAAAGGCAGATGCTTATCATCAGGCCCTCCGGTTAGTAATTTACAAGCTGATTTTGAATCAAATAAGCAGGAAGCCTGTATTGGAGATGATATAACTTTTAATGACTTATCGGGTTCAGGAGTGAGCTGGAGGCAATGGCAATTCCCGGGAGCGAACATAACAGTTTCTAATGCAGCAAACCCAACAGTTAATTATTCTTCAGCCGGTAGTTTTGATGTGATCTTAACGGTAAGTAACGGAACAGATACAAGTGTTTTAGTTTTAGACGATTATATCACTGTAAACACACAACCGGGAATTACACATACTCAATCAAATGTCAGTTGTAACGGAGGTTCAAACGGTCAAATATCTGTTACTGCTATAAACGGGACTGCACCATATACATACAACTGGCAGCATGGAGCAACATCTTCAGTTGTACAAAATTTAACTGCCGGAAATTATTCAGTTACTGTTACAGATAATAAAGGATGCTCAGCTAATGAAAGTTTTGGTATTACAGAACCACAGCCTATACAATTGCAATCTAATGTAACGAATGCTGATTGTGGTTTATCGAATGGGTCGGTAACACTTAACATAAATGGTGGTTCAGGACCATATCAATATAATTGGTCAAACGGTCAGCAAACCTCACAGATAAGTGGATTGGGTAATGGAAGTTATACCGTCACTGTTACAGATAATAATTCGTGTAGTGTAAGCGAAACCTATGTTATTAATCAAAATGCAGGAATTCAGCTTACATATCAAAAAACAGACCTTTCCTGCCATCAATCTAACGACGGAAGTATTACTATATCGGCAAGCGGAGGAAATGCACCTTATCAGTATACCTGGCAGCATGGAGTAAGTGGTTCTGCTCTGCAAAATCTAAGTGCCGGAACATATACGGTTACTGTTACGGATAATACCGGATGCTCAACACAGGAAACAATTCAGCTCATTGAGCCATCAGCGGCAACTATAACTGCTGACGTAACTCATGCAACATGCGGGACAAATAATGGCAGTATAAATTTACAACTTAACGGTGGAAATGCACCTTATCAGTATAACTGGTCAAACGGTCAGCAAACTTCTCAGATAGGCGGACTTGCCGGTGGAAGCTACAATGTAACTGTAAGTGATGCAAATGGATGTGAGATAACAGAAAATTACAGTATAAATGCAGGCGGAAGTGTCAATTTGACTTATCAAAAAACAGATGCAAGCTGCAACAATTCAAACGATGGAAGTATTACCGTATCTGCAAGCGGTGGAAGTGGTCCTTATCAGTATAGCTGGCAGCATGGAGCAAGTGGTTCTGGTTTGCAAAATTTAACTGCCGGTACATATATAGTTACAGTTACTGACAATGCGGGTTGTTCAGCACAGGAAACTATTCAGGTGAATGAGCCTTCTGCAACTACTATAACAGCTGATATAACTCACACTTCATGTGGAACAACTAACGGCAGCATAAGTTTGCAACTAAATGGTGGTTCAGGACCATATCAATATAATTGGTCAAACGGTCAGCAAACTTCACAAATAAGCGGACTTGCCGGTGGAAATTATAGTGTGACAGTTAATGATGCAAATGGATGTGTGACAATAGGAAATTACACTGTAAATGGAGGTGGTAGTATCAGTTTGACTTATCAAAAAACAGATGTGAGTTGCAATAATTCTGATGATGGAAGTATATCTGTAACTGCAAGTGGAGGCAATAGTCCATATCAGTTTAGCTGGCAAAATGGAATGACAGGGTCAAACTTGCAAAATATTTCTGCCGGAAGTTATACTGTTCTTGTAACAGATACAGATGGTTGCTCGGCTCAGGAAACAATTGTAATTTCTGAACCTCAGCCAATAACAGCACAAGCAACAAAAGTGCATGCGGCTTGTGGTTCAGTAAATGGAAGCATTACTTTAACAGTAAGTGGAGGAAACGGCCCTTATCAGTATAATTGGTCAAACGGAGCAAATACAAATCAAATTAACTCCTTAACTTTTGGAACTTATGATGTTACTATAACAGATGCCAATCAGTGTAATGTTGTTGAAAGCTATACCCTTACGGGAAGCACTAGTCTTAATTTAACATATCAAACTACAGATGTTAGTTGTGCGGGAGGATTTGATGGAAGTATCACAGTTACTGCTTCCGGAGGGAATGCACCTTATCAGTACAGCTGGTTACATAGTTTTAATGGCAACAATCCTCAAAATTTATCAGCAGGAATCTATACTGTAGTTATTTCAGACTCATTAGGTTGTACTGAGCAAAGAGCAATTGAAGTTTATGAACCTCAGAGTATAAGTTTAAATGAAACTATTACAGATGTTACTTGTTCCGGGCAGGATGGTAATATAGATGTTTCTGTAACCGGAGGCACAGGGTCATATCAGTACAACTGGTCTAACGGATTTACAACGAATGAAATTTCAAACTTATCTGAAGGAACGTATTCATTAACTGTAACTGATGCTAATGGTTGTACCGAATCAGCTTCGTATCAGGTAGACAGTACCGGTTCGCCGGATATTCAGTATGTAAAATCAAATGTAAGCTGTGCTACCTTTGAGGACGGTTCTATAAGTTTAAATGTTAGCGGAGGTGTCGGTTCATATACCTATAACTGGAGTAACGGAGGAAGTACTAATTCGCAGACGAATCTACAATCCGGGATTTATACTGTGACAGTTACTGATGATAATCAGTGTATGGCTGTTGAAAGCATTCAAATTGCTGAACCGGCTCCTTTAAATGTATCCGGACAAGTTACTTCAACATCTTGTGTTGGAAATGACGGAGGTATAAATCAAGCTGTTTTTGGCGGCGTAGGTCCTTACACATTTAATTGGGACAACGGTGCTACGACTCAAAATATAAATTCATTGAATACAGGCATTTACAGTGTAACTATTACAGATAATGCAGGTTGTGTTTATGATAAGTCTTATTTTGTCCCTGAAAGTAATTCACTAAGTGTGGGTTATGAAGTTAAAAATGAAACTTGTACTGCTTCAGCAGATGGTTCAATAGAGTTAAATATTTTAAATGGAACAGCACCTTTTAGCTATCAATGGAGTTCAGGTTTTAGCGGTTCTAAAAATGAAAATCTAACTGCCGGAAGCTATCAGGTTGTAGTTACTGATGCAAATTCATGCAGTAAAACATTGCAAATTACTGTAGAAGAAGAGGTTATCCCTGAGCCTGTATTGCTAATAGAGAATGATGTTTGCGGACTAATGAAGGGAACTGCAGAGGTTATGTTCAAAGGGAATATAAATCCGGACTTTATGTGGTCTACCGGACAAACAACGTATCTGATAACCGACTTATCAGAAGGAAGTTATTCACTTACCGTTGATTATAGCCCGGATTGTCAGGATATTATCGATTTTGATATAACTGCCGGCTTAGCTGTAGATTTACATGTAGAAACTACAGCGGATGATGGTAGTGCGAGTGGTTCAATTAAAGTCAAACCTATTAATGCTATTTCTCCGGTTGTTTATTCATGGGAGAATATACCGGGGAATACACAATCATATGTGAATGATATAGCTCACGGAAGTTATAGGGTTGATGTTATAGATGCCAGAGGTTGTGTTGCTTCTGAGCAAGCTGTTGTTGATTTAGAGCTAATATCTACTAACCAGAGTACTGAGGCTTCTTTAGAAACTAATTTTGAAGTTTTCCCTAATCCGAATTCAGGCTTTTTCAACATTGTATGGTCGAACTCATCAACAGAAAATACTCAGCTGTATTTGTATGATTTAAAGGGAAGAACCATTGTTGAACTTGAATTAGGAATAATAAATAACTTTACCAAAAGCCTTAATGTAGAGCACTTAGCCAAAGGTGCTTATATTTTAAACATTGTTTCTAATAATAAACATCATTATCAAAAAGTTATAATAGAGTAAATCCTTGTTAATTTTTTATAAATTTACAGCTTAATTTAATAAGCCCATTATGAACTTGGTTTTGAAATTTTGTACCACATTTCTAATATTTATTATTTTCTTTGAAACAGTGAGTGGTCAAATCCAACGATGCCATTCAACGGAATATAAAAACTATCAGATAGAGAATGTTGAAGGATATGCTGAAAGATTGGCAGAAGCAAATGATATACTTCATGCTTATAAACACAGCAGTGCGTTTCAACGTCAATCAAATGACATTCTAACAATACCGGTTGTAGTGCATGTTGTTTATAATACTGCTGTACAAAACATTAGTGATGAACAAATTCTATCTCAGATAGAAGTCTTAAATGAAGATTTCAGGAGATTAAATGCGGATGCGGCAAATACTCCTGCTGAATTTCAGGGGGTTGCAGCAGATGCCGGAATTGAATTTTGTCTGGCTACCACAGATCCTGATGGAAATGAAACGACCGGAATTACACGTACTCAAACTTCTATCAATCAGTTTTTTTTTAACAACAATGTCAAATATACCAGTCAGGGAGGCAAGAATGGTTGGGATCCAACAAGGTATTTGAATATTTGGGTTTGTAATTTAGGTGGAGGGTTGTTGGGATATGCAGAAATGCCTACAGCAAACCCCGGACCCACGGATGGAGTAGTTATTGGATATACGTATTTTGGACGAACGGGTACTTTGTCAAACACTTTTAATAAGGGAAGGACTACTACTCACGAGGTTGGGCATTGGTTAGGACTGCTTCATAATTGGGGCGATGGCGGATGTGGAGTAGATGATAATATCGCAGATACGCCTTTGCAAGGTCAGCCTTATTACGGATGTCCTGCTTATCCTCAATCCAGTTGTGGCAGCTCTGATATGTTCATGAATTATATGGATTACGTAGATGATGCTTGTATGAATACCTTTACGGAGGGACAAAGAACTAGAATGAGAGCAGTTTTAAATACACTCAGGTCTTCTATACTCAGTTCTGATGGTTGCACTTTCCAGGTTGAATTTGATATAGATGCAGCAATAGAAGAAATTAAAGTTCCGGGTGAAGGCCAGCAAATTTGTGCCAGCAGATTTTATCCGGAGTTTATACTGAGAAATAATGGTGGCATTGAATTGAATACGGCAACCATAGAATATGAGTTAAATGGAAATGTTTTATTTACCTATGATTGGACCGGCTCTTTAACCACTTTTCAATCAGAAAAAATAAGATTACCGATTCAAAATTTTAATACAGGAAATTACACACTTACAATCAGAGTCAAAGACCCCAATGGTTTTCAGGATCAAAACCCGGCAAATGATTCATTGACAGTTAACTTTACTGTAACGCCGGCTGCTCATGCAGTTACCATTCCATTGAAAGAAGGTTTTGAGGATCCGACATTTCCACCTGCCGGATGGCAGTTTTCTAATCCCGGGGCTACTTTTCAATGGACAAGAACTACGAATGCAGGAGGTTTTGGATTGTCTTTAAACAGTGCCTTTTTTGATAGTTTCAACGGCTCTTCAAACAGCAACCCGGATGGTAAAGTAAAAAGTTTGCTCACTCCGACATTGAGTCTGCAAAGTACAAATTTTCCTTTTTTAGAGTTTGATATCGCTTATGCCCGCTTTGATGAAAGCTTTTATGAGTCATTTGAAGTAGCTTACTCTATAGATTGCGGAACGAGCTGGAATGTTATTTATCAAAAATCCGGTTTAGATTTGGCAACCGCTACAGATAAATCTATTGAGTTTTATCCTACAGATACTGAGTGGAGAAGAGAGCATATTTCAATCAATCACATAAATGGTATAGATTATGTCGATTTTCGATTTACCATTGAATCCGGTTGGGGGAATAACCTTTTTCTCGATAATATAAATATCTCACAAACCCCCTCAAGTGTCGGGGAAAGTGAGCTGCCTCAAAGATTTAAAATTTATCCTAATCCGGTTAGCAATCAACTTACTTTTGAGTTTTTAGATTTTAATAATCAGGAAGTAGAGTACGTACTTTCAATTACAGATATTTTGGGCAGAGAGATTCTTAATAAAAAAGTTCATTCAAATACCAGGCAACATTTATTTGACACATCCAATTGGGAAAAGGGCGTTTATTTCTTTAATATTATGAGCGATAAACAAATTTGGAGTAAGAAAATTTTAAAGCATTAGAATTGATTTACAGCTGCCTTTTTGCTTGAAGATTTACATTGACAGAAACTTATGTTATGAGGGAGATATATATAATACGACATGGTGAGACAGAATATAACAAAAAGAAAATAATTCAGGGTAGGGGCGTAGATGCTCCTTTGAATGAAACCGGAAAACAACAAGCCTTAAAATTTTACAATCAATATAAAGAAAGGCAATTTGATGCTGTTTTTTCCTCAAATTTGATAAGAACTAAACAAACCTTGCAACCATTTTCTGATAAAGGATATGACATTTTATCTTTTAGCGAAATCGATGAAATAGACTGGGGGAGCCATGAAGGGAAAATTTCCACCTCAGACCTAAGAGGAGAATACAAAAAGATTATAACATCCTGGAGAAATGGCGATTATAAAGTCACACTACCTAATGGCGAAAGTCCTTATGATGTGCAGGAACGATTAAAATATTTCATAAATAACACATTGGAAACCTCCAAAGGCAGAATTTTAATTTGTTCGCATGGGCGCACGATGAGAATATTTTTATGTACACTACTGGGTTACCCCTTATCCAGAATGGATGACTTTACTCATGAAAATCTTAGTTTATACAAGCTTAAAGGGAATAATTTGAATTATGAGTTGTTACTTAAAAATTGCACTAAACATTTAAATTAAACACAATGCTTCAGAGGCCAAGAAGAAACAGAAAATCAGAAGTTATACGTGCAATGGTGCGTGAAAATATACTTACACCGGATAATCTCGTGCAACCTGTTTTTCTGGAAGATGGCGTAAATATTAACAGAAGCATATCAGCATTACCCGGTCAGTTCAGATATTCTATTGATACAGCATTGGTGAAAATCGAGAGCTGTATAGACAGCGGAATAAACAGTTTTATTTTATTCCCTTCCATAGAGGAGCGTTTGAAAGATAAACAAGGTTCATACAGCTATCAAACCGATAACTTTTATCTGGATTGCATACGTAAAATAAAAGAGCGGTTTCCGGCGGCATGTTTAATTAGTGATGTAGCCCTTGATCCCTATAATATTGACGGGCATGACGGAATTGTTGAAAACGGAGAAATTTTAAATGATGAAACCTTAGAGGTTTTGGGTATGATGGCTATAGCTCAGGCGGAAGCAGGCATTGACATAATAGGGCCTTCTGATATGATGGACGGGAGAGTTGCTTTTATCAGAAATGCTTTAGATAGCAAAGACTTTAAAAATGTCTCAATCATGAGCTATACGGCCAAATATGCAAGCGCATTTTACGGACCCTTCAGAGAAGCACTGGATTCTGCTCCCAAAGCAGGAGATAAGAAAACTTATCAGATGGACATAGCAAATTCGGCTGAAGCACTGAGAGAAGCGACATTGGATGAGGCGGAAGGGGCTGATTTTTTAATGGTTAAGCCGGCACTCCACTATCTGGATGTTATAAGTTTATTAAAAAAGCATTCATCTTTACCAATTGCGGCTTATCATGTTAGCGGGGAATATGCCATGCTGATGGCTGCCTGTAATAATGGCTGGTTAGATTTTGAAAAGGCTATGCCCGAAACATTACTTTCGATTAAAAGAGCCGGCGCAGATGTGATTATTACTTATTTTGCGCACGATTTTGCTGAAAGATTCAAGGCTGCTAAGGAATAACAACTGCTTCTTTACTTTTCTGTACGAAAGTCTGCAATTATCTCCAATTCCTTATTTTTAAACATATCGGCAGGGTTAGTCCCCGGGTGACCTTCAGGAATTGGTGCTTTCAACTTTTTAAAGTAATCTAACCAAAAAGGATGTGTTTTACCGGATTCGGTTTTGAACGTCATGTTAATAGTCTTAAAAACTTCTCTCCCCAAAGATTCATTAACTATATCACTTACCAGCTCACTACAATAAAACGTTTTTTTGTCTGAAAAAAAAGCAAAATTATACTTTTTTCCAAGGTACTTTTTGGCATTTTTATTTAGCTCTTCTGAAAAGCTTTTGCTTGTATTCTTTATCCGACAAATAACGGTATGATGGTTTCCCTTAAAAAAGCTTTTTTCTAAAAAATCTTCCCAGGCTGTTTTTACAACTCCTTTTGAAGGGGTAGATTCTAATATCGCATTCCCTAAAAAAATACCTACATGATTAAATGGAAAACTTTTTGTTGAGGTAGTTTCTAAAATGGCATTATCCATTTCATCATTAGAAATAGATTGAAAACAAATATCTCCTACCTTCGGGAAAATTATGGGCATATCGCAACTATTATATACAGTATTCGTAAACTATAACATAACATTCACAAAAAAAATTGATAAAGCCTATGAAAACCTTTAAAATTTTACTTATATTAGTATTGTCATTCATGTACATAATGATGAAGATATCGTTTGCTTAAATAGCAAACAGACAAAGGCACACAAAAGCTGTGCATCGGGATAACCCACGAGAGAAAGAGTTAATTTAATTTAGCTCTTTCTTTTTTTATGTCCTCTATGATAAAATGGGCATGTTCTCTGGAATTTTCAATAAACCAGGTATGCGTATTTTTTCCACCGCAAATTACACCGGCCAAATAAATACCCTTTTGATTAGTTTCCATAGTCTTTGGATTAAAATCAGGCATATTCCACACATCATCTTTTATGCGTATTCCGGTTTTTTTTAAAAAGTCAAAATCCGGTAAATAACCGGTCATAGCAAGCACAAAGTCATTTTTATATTCCAGTATGTGTTCCGGCGTTTTAATGATAACACTGTATGGCGTAATTGCTAAAAGCCGGCTGTTAAAAAAAGCTTGTATACTCCCTTCTTCAATTCTATTTTCTATATCCGGCTTCACCCAATATTTCACACGATCGCTAATCGTATCATTTTTTATAAGCATTTTCACTTCAGCCCCTTTTCTATAACATTCCAATGCCACATCTACGGCAGAATTTGCCGCACCGACAACAAGTATTTTTTTTCTGTAAAAAGGATGTGCTTCCTGAAAATAATGATGTACTTTTTCAAGATTTTCTCCGGGGACATCTAATTTATTGGGAATATCATAAAAACCTAAAGCTAAAATAATATTTCTGCATTTTATCTCGCCTTTTTGAGTTGTGACTGTGAAAATATTTTTCTCCTTGCGAATATTTTTTACCGGATTGTAAAGGGAAAGTTTTAATTGATAAAAATCAGCTACTCTTCTGTAATATTCCAAAGCTTCATTTCTTCCGGGTTTGGGTTTGTTTGAAATAAAAGGAACACCGCCTATTTCCAGCTTTTCAGAGGTTGAAAAAAACTGCATTTCTTTCGGGTAATTGTAAAGTGAATTGACCAAACAGCCTTTGTCGGCAATTAAATAGGAAAGTCCCTTTTTCTTTGCTTCTATTCCACAACATAGCCCGATAGGGCCGGCTCCGACAATCAATAAGTCTAAGGTCATCATAGGGCAAAATTAACAAACATAATGCAATTAGGTTTCCAAAAAAAATTGACAATCCTGTGAATGGCTTTTATATTGCTCATAGCCAAGTGTGTTGGTTTTTTGCTGAGGTTACACACAACCCGGAGCTTTAGTTTCGGATTGTAGGGTGGTTTTCCCTTTCGGGGGAGGCCACTCTTTTTTTTAAAAGTAAAAAAGTTTAGCGGTTTAATGAAAATTACCGACTTTCATTAAATAGTTTTATTCTTGCAGAAATAAAATTTCATATTTTACTTTTATAAAAATATGTTGTACTATATCTTTAAGTTTATTTTTAAGGTCATCGGCCTTATACCCATGCGTATCTTGTATGTATTTTCAGATTTGCTGTATCTGTTACTTTACAGAGTAATGTCTTACCGAAAGAAAATTGTCAGAAGCAATCTGGTTCATGCGTTTCCGGAAAAGTCCATAGCAGAAATCAAGAAAATTGAAAGGGGTTTTTATCATAACTTTTGTGATATGATTTTTGAGACCTTAAAAGCAGTGGGGTCTGATTTTTCTGCCATTAAAAATCGTTTTGTCACAGACCTGGAGGCATATATGGAAGTGCAGAAGACCGGCAAGAGTGCCTTTATGGGTTCAAGTCATTTTTTTAATTGGGAATGGGGCAATTGGGTGTTGGCAAATCAAACCAAGTTTCAGGTTTTAGGTATTTATATGCCGATAAAAAGCGACTGGTTAGAGCGACTGATGTTGGAAATGCGTCAGCGTTACGGCACCCGAATGATACCGGTAGGCTCGGTTAGAGAAGTTGCGAGTCAGTATGCCGATGTTCAAACTTTGGAGGTTTATGTAACCGACCAGAATCCTTCCGGCCCGGATAAGGGATATTGGATAGATTTCATGAACAGGCCGGTCCCTTTTCATGCAGGTCTTGAGCGGGTAGCCAGAAAACTCAATTATCCCGTAATTTTTGAAAGAGCGGTAAAAGTGAAAAGAGGGCATTATACCACCCATTCTGTAATAGCATTTGAAAACCCTGCCGACACAGAAGAAGGAGAGATTACAAGAGCCATTGTTAAATTTACAGAAGAAAGCATCCGACAGCAACCTGAAAACTATGTTTGGACCCATAATCGATGGAAATATACCAAACACTTTAAAAAGTACGGTTTTAAATAGCACTTCTATTTTATACATTATCATTGAGTATTCAGATAGATAGCTTGTGCTCTAAAATAAATTGGCGATATTTGGTAAAATAGTATGTTTTTTTTTGCTTAAAGTCATTATAAAATATATTTTTGCCGTCTGAATTAAATTGTCATATAAAATATAAATTAAAATCGTAACTGTATGAATGCACAAACAATTATTTTAATAATTCCTATCCTGGGGGTCGTAGCATTGCTCTTCACCATGTGGAGGTCCGCCTGGGTAACAAAACAGGAAAGCGGTACTGAAAAGATGCAAAAGATTGCAAAACACATTTCTGATGGTGCCATGGCTTTTTTGAAAGCCGAATACAAGGTATTATCCATTTTTGTTGTTTGCGTGGCTATTTTACTGGCTTTTTCAGCTAATCCGGAAACATCTTCTCCATTAGTAGCTGTTTCATTTATCGTAGGAGCCATTTGTTCAGGTTTGGCCGGATTTATTGGAATGCGCGTAGCTACTAAAGCTAACGTAAGAACTACACATGCTGCCAGAACCAGTCTTGGAAAAGGACTTGAAGTTGCTTTCAGTGGTGGTTCCGTAATGGGATTAGGTGTTGTAGGTTTAGGAGTTCTCGGACTTGGTGTTTTATTTTTAGTGTATTCTCAAATTTTTGGTGTTACCGATAAAAATTCGGTAGCTCAGGTTATCAATATTATCACCGGATTTTCTTTTGGTGCATCATCCATTGCACTTTTTGCACGTGTGGGCGGAGGTATTTATACCAAAGCGGCTGACGTGGGAGCGGATCTTGTAGGTAAGGTTGAGGCAGGGATTCCTGAAGATCACCCTTACAACCCGGCTACTATTGCAGATAACGTGGGTGATAACGTAGGTGACGTTGCCGGTATGGGCGCTGACCTTTTTGAATCGTATGTAGGTTCCATCATCGGTGCGATGGTTTTAGGAGCTGCATTTATAGGAATTACCGGATTTGAGCCGACAAATGATTTAGGCGGTTTGAATGCAGTTTTATTACCTCTTGTATTAGCCGGTCTTGGAATTTTAACATCTATTATCGGAACTTTCTTTGTAAAAGTAAGAGAAGGAGGAAACCCTCATAAAGCATTAAATACAGGAGAATTTGTTTCCGCAGGTATAATGATTGTTTTGACTTTCTTAGCTACCAGAATGTTATTACCGGAATCATGGGTATTCACAGACCCTATCACAGGTACTGAGCAAACAATCACTGCTTTAGGTGTGTTTTTTACAACTATCATTGGTTTAGTTTCCGGTTTATTAATCGGATTGGTAACTGAATACTTTACGGGTACGGGAACAAAGCCGGTTTACTCAATAGTGAGACAATCAGTAACCGGTTCTGCTACGAATATTATATCCGGTGTAGGAGTTGGTTTGATGTCAACGGCTATTCCGATTTTGATTATTGCTACGGCGATTGTGGCTTCATTTACTTTAGGTGGAATGTACGGAATTGCCATTGCGGCAGTTGGTATGCTTTCAAATACCGGTATTCAGTTGGCGGTAGATGCTTACGGACCAATTTCTGATAATGCGGGTGGTATAGCTGAAATGGCTGAATTGCCACCGGAAGTTAGACAAAGAACAGATAAATTAGATGCTGTAGGTAACACTACTGCTGCTATTGGAAAAGGATTTGCAATCGGATCGGCAGCCTTAACTGCATTGGCATTATTCGGAGCTTTCTTAACGGCTTATAATGTTTCAAATCCGGAAACTATGCTTGTATCAATCAGCATTACGAATCCTTATGTAATGGCTTCTATTTTTGTGGGTGCTATGTTACCTTTCTTATTCTCAGCATTAGCTATGCAGGCGGTAGGACGTGCAGCCATGTCAATGATTGAAGAAGTAAGAAGACAGTTTAGCGATATCCCTGAGTTGAAAGCAGCCTTAAATGTAATGCGCAAGAACGGAGAGACTCCAATGAGCGAATGGAATGAGGAAGACAGAAAAACATTTGATGCAGCAGACGGAAAAGCAGAATACAGCAAATGTGTTGAGATATCTACCAAAGCATCTATCCGTGAAATGGTTTTACCGGGATTAGTTGCGGTATTAGTACCGGTAGCTTTTGGATTTGTTCCAAAGTTATTTTTAGATGGCAACTTAAATGCGCAGATGTTAGGTGGATTGCTTGCGGGTGTAACTTCTGCCGGTGTATTAATGGCCCTTTTCCAGTCGAATGCCGGTGGTGCATGGGATAACGCCAAGAAAATGATTGAAGAAGGAGTAGAAATTAACGGAGTGATGCACAAAAAAGGTTCTGAAGCTCATAAGGCTGCTGTAGTAGGAGATACTGTAGGAGATCCTTTCAAAGATACCTCAGGCCCTTCATTGAACATCTTATTGAAGTTAATGTCTGTAGTTGCATTGGTTATTGCATCTATGATTTAATAATTAGTTAAGCGGTAACTAAGTTTGGTATTTTGCCAATCACATTTACCGGCTAATAAATATCAAAGCCCCGTCGATAAATTCGGCGGGGCTTTTTTTTTCATCTTATTGTTTAAAAGGATGTAAAGTAAAATTGATGAATGGAGTGTTTAACATATATTTTAATATATTTGTTGTAAATAAAAGTTAACCTATACCTCAGAAGTTATCATATTGAGTTTTGTGTGGGATAGTGGGTTTTATGAATGAGTTGGCATTAATACGAGAAAGAACTAAATGACAAATAATTACAAATCGGAAGTAAATGCTGGAGTTCATACTAATATTGGTATGGATTTCCAAAAGAACTGTACTATTTACTTGTTTCTCGAAAAATACAATCAATTACAAAATCAAAAGTATTTTATAATATTAGAACATTTAGAGGATGTAATTTTTGGATACCTTGATAATCAGGCTGAACTTTCAAAAATTGAGACATACCAAGCAAAAAAATCATCCTCAAAATGGATAAATAGTGGTTTATTAGAAATTATAAAAAAAATTGCTGAAACTAGTCAATCAGTATTGAATGACCCACACCCAAAAGCAGAAGATTTTAGTCAAGACAACTTTTTTGCAACAAATAATACAATAGAACTTAAATGCAAAGTTAATAAACAGCAATATTCT
>REEL01000098.1 GCA_007695095.1 Chitinophagaceae bacterium
ACCCTGCCCAATAATAGTAGCTTCTCTGATACCGGTATCGAATATTCTTAGTTCTCCATATTTTTCCTGAAGACCGGCAAAAGCCTGATTCACATCACCTATTTTACCTACATCTTCTCCAAAAGCAAAAATTCTCGGATCTCTATTTATATTTTCATCAAAACAAGCATTTAAAATCTCAAATCCATTAAGTGTTTTAGCATCTTCTTCGTAAACAGCTTCTTCGATTTCAATTTTAAGAGGAGATTCCTCTGATTCGCTGGTAAGGTGTGAATTATAGAGAAATTTATTTTCTTTTAGCAATTCTTCTAATAGCTCAGAAACGGATTGTCTTTCCGGGCTTTCAGTTTCACGGCTGAACCATAGCGCTTTCTTAAGATGAATTACAGCATCTTTACGTATGGGGTCCAGCATATTTTTTAGACTATCTGCCAACTCATTAATTTGAGATATAGCTGTCTTTTCACCAAGTTGAGAGATTCTTTGAACAGCTTCTTTTATTTGATTTTTTACAGGGCTAATGTATGCTTTCCAGGCTTCTTTTTTTGAAGTATTCACCATTTCGGCAGCTTCTGCATCGATTTTTGAAAGCTCATCTTCTTCAGCAATATTATTAGCTAAAATCCATTCTTTAAACTTTTTTATACAGTCAAACTCCTGTTCCCATTCAAGGCGTTTTTTTGATTTATATCTTTCGTGAGAACCGCTGGTAGAGTGTCCTTGTGGTTGAGTAACCTCAGTTATGTGAAAGATTGCAGGTATGTGAGTTTCTCTAACTTTTTTAATTCCTTCTGCATAAGTTTCGCATAGTGCTGCATAATCCCAGCCGTTAACTTTATAAATTTCAAAACCTTCACCTTTTTCATTAACTCTAAAACCTTCCAGTAAAGTAGATATATCTCCTTTTGTAGTTTGATATTTTTTTGGAACAGAAATTCCGTAACCGTCATCCCAGATAGAAATAGCTAACGGAGCTTTCAAAACTCCTGCTGCATTCACTGTTTCCCAAAACAAACCTTCGGAGGTACTGGCATCGCCTATGGTGCAGAAGCAAACCTCATTACCATTATTTGAAAAGCCGGTATCTTTTAACTCATCAGAAGCGCGGTATAATTTTGAAGCAAAAGACAAGCCTAAAGCACGTGTCATTTGACTGGCAGTGGGGGATGAGTCGGCAGAAGAATTTTTGATTTCAGTAAGATTTTTCCATAAACCATTTTCATCAAGACTTCTGGTGGAAAAGTGAGCATTCATTTGTCTGCCGGCAGAAAAGGGGTCATGTTCTAAATCCGGATTTGCATATAATTGAGCAAAAAACTGTTGAATATTTGCCATTTTAATTGCAAACATAAAGGTTTGATCTCTGTAATAACCACTGCGAAAATCTCCTTCTTGAAAGGCTTTGGCCATTGCAATCTGGGCTAATTCTTTGCCGTCTCCAAAAATTCCGAACTTCGCTTTTCCGGTAAGAACTTCTTTTCTTCCTCTTAAACTGGCTTCACGACTTTCTGCTGCTAATTTATAATCGTTTAATACTTCTGCTTTAAATTGTTCAAAAGTTAATTCATTATTTTTTAGCGTACTATCTTTCAAAGTTGAACTCATCTTATTGTATTTCTTTATCAAAACTATGTTAACCCCTTAATTCAAATTCCGGGAACTCAAATTTTATTTATTTCTCTTTTTTAGAAAAATAATTTCAGGCAAATATACAAAAAAAAGACCTCAGGAAAACTTCGAAAAGTTAATAGCTTGATAAGAAATTTAAAAAAAATTATGATTCGTCGTCCATTTTGAAATCATTCAGAAATCCCGTATTGAAATTTCCGGAAACAAAATTTTCGTTTCGCATTAATTTTTTGTGAAAAGGAATGGTAGTTTTGATTCCTTCTACTACAAATTCATCTAAGGCTCGTTTCATTTTTGCAATTGCCTCTTCTCTTGTCTGGGCTCTTACAATCAACTTTGCAATTAAAGAATCGTAATATGGAGGTATTACGTACCCTGCATAAACATGGGTGTCTACTCTGGTCCCATGCCCTTTACTGGTATGTAGGGAAGTGATTTTTCCCGGACTTGGGGCAAAGTTTTTATATGGGTCTTCTGCATTTATTCTGCATTCAATTGCATGCATGTGCGGATAATAAATCTTACCGGTTAATTTTACTCCGGCAGCAATTTTAATCTGTTCTTTAATCAAATCAAAATCTATAACTTCTTCTGTAACGGGATGCTCAACCTGAATACGGGTGTTCATTTCCATGAAGTAGAAGTTTCTGTGCTTATCTACCAGGAATTCTATAGTTCCGACACCTTCATAATTAATATAAGCAGCAGCTTTCATTGCAGCCTCACCCATTTTTTTCCGTAGTTTATCATCTAAAAAAGGAGATGGAGATTCTTCGACAAGTTTTTGATGTCTCCTTTGTATACTGCAATCTCTTTCAGATAAGTGGGTTACATTGCCATATTGGTCACCAACTATCTGAAATTCAATATGTCTGGGCTCTTCAAGATATTTTTCGAGATATATTCCGGCATTTCCAAAATTTGAATCTGCTTCTTTAGCGGCACTATCAAAAGCCTTTTCAAATTCTTTTTCGTTCCAGACTATACGCATTCCCTTTCCACCGCCGCCGGCTGTTGCTTTGAGAATTACCGGGAATCCGGTTTTTTTAGCCGTTTTTATCCCTTCTTTTAAATCTGTTATCAAACCATCTGACCCGGGTATTACAGGTACTTTTGCTGCTTTCATCGTATCTTTAGCGGTTACTTTATCACCCATTCTACGAATCATCTCTGCTGTTGGCCCGATAAATTTAATACCATATTCGGTACAAACTTCTGCAAAATTAGCATTTTCTGCCAGAAATCCGTAGCCCGGATGTATAGCATCTGCATTGGTTATTTCAGCAGCAGCCATAATATTGGGAATACTCAAATAAGACAAGGTAGATTTTGGAGGACCAATGCAAACAGCTTCATCAGCAAATTTTACATGCAAACTTTCTTTATCAGCTGTTGAATAAACAGCTACTGTTAGTATGCCCATTTCTCTGCAGGTTCTGATGATTCTCAGAGCAATTTCACCTCTGTTGGCAATTAAAATTTTCTTAAACATGTAAGGCTTACTTTTTAAGTGGCTCAATCAAAAAGAGAGGTTGTTCATATTCAACCGGAGATGCATCGTCAATTAAAATTTTTACAATTTTACCTTCAAACTCAGATTCGATTTCATTAAAAAGCTTCATGGCTTCTATTATACATAAAACAGAACCTTTTGAAATACTATCACCAACTTTGACAAAAGGATCTTTATCCGGTGATGATGCACGATAAAATGTACCAATCATTGGGGATTTTATCGTGATGTAATTATTTTCAGCAGCTTCTGCAGCCTTCTTTTCTTCCTGTGCTGCAGTTGTGTTTTCATTTGACTCCTGAGATACAGGATTCTCTTTATTTACAGGTGCAGGAGCTTGTATTTGCTGTTGCGGCTGATAAGCTACTGTTTGATTATTTTGAAATGCATCCGGCTTCGTTAAGCGGATTTTAAAGTCTTCTTTTTTGATAGATATTTCTGAAATTTCAGATTTACCAAATAGTTTAATTAGTTCTTGTATTTCTTTAAAGTCCATAGTTATTTTTTTACCCGTTCAACATAAGATTTGTCTCTGGTATCAATTTTAATTTTATCTCCTATTTCAACAAAAATAGGAACATTTATTTTAGCGCCGGTATCCAGGTTTGCCGGTTTTGTAACATTGGTTGCTGTATCTCCCTTTACACCCGGTTCTGTATATACTATTTCCATTTCCACAAAAGGAGGCAGTTCACAGGCAAGAGGCGTTTCTGTTTCAGCATGAAAAATTACTTCTACTTCTTGTCCTTCTTTTAGAAATTCCGGAGCATTAATCAGATTTTCCTGCAACGCTATTTGATCAAAACTTTCATTATTCATCAAGTGATAACCGGAATCGTCATTGTATAAATATTGAAAATGCCTTCTTTCTATTCTTGCAGTTGTGATTTTTGCACCTGAATTAAAAGTATGTTCAATATTTTTTTGAGTGGTAAGACTTTTTAACTTGGTTCTTACAAAAGCACCCCCTTTCCCCGGCTTCACGTGCTGAAATTCAATGATTTGATACAAATCATTGTTCATTTCTATGCAAAGTCCGTTTTTTATATCTGCTGTTGTAGCCATTTTTTTAAATATTTTTCTCTAATATAGATTTTTTATTTGAAATGTAAAAAGTTTTCTTGAAAGCTTTAGCTGTTGTAACTCCACTTGATATACATAGCACCCCATGTAAAACCCCCACCAAAAGCAGCTAAGACAATATTGTCGCCTTTGTTTAATTTATTTTCCCATTCCCAAAGACAAAGAGGGATAGTGGCATTTGTTGTGTTGCCATACTTTTCAATGTTAAGCATTACCTTAGACGAATCAAGTCCCATTCTTGAAGCTGTGGCGTCAATTATTCTTTTGTTGGCCTGATGCGGAACCAGCCAGTGTATATCTTCAGCTTTTAGATTGTTTCTTTTCATTATGATTTCACCGGCTTCAGCCATTTTTGTTACGGCAACTTTAAATACGGATTGACCGTCTTGAAATACATAGTGTTCTTCAGCCTCTACAGTTTCTTTTGTGGGTGGATGTAATGAACCCCCGGCTTTTTGGTGAAGGAAAACCCTTCCTGACCCGTCAGATTTCATGTATGCATCCTGAATTCCGGTTCCATCTTCTTCCGGTTCGAGCATTACTGCTGCCGCACCATCACCAAAAATGATACAAGTTTTCCGGTCTTTATAATTGATAATTGAAGACATTTTATCTGCTCCGACAACAATTATTTTTTTGTAGGTTTTGCTCTGAATAAATTGTGAAGCTGTATGTAAGGCGTAGATAAATCCTGAGCAAGCAGCATTTAAATCGTATCCAAATGCATTGGATAAGCCTGTTTTATCAGCAATAATATTTGCGGTTGCAGGAAAAGTCATATCACCGGTAACGGTGGCACATATTATTAATTCGACTTCTTCAGCAGCGGTATTCGTTTTTTTCAATAAACCGTTTACAGCATGCACTGCCATGTCGGAAGTAGCTTTGCCTTTCTCCTTTAAAATTCTTCTTTCTGCTATGCCGGTTCTAGATAGTATCCAATCTTCGGTGGTATCTACCATTTTTTCCAATTCAGCATTGGTAAGTTTTGTTTCCGGCAAGTAGCCATGAACTCCTGTGATCGCTGCTAACACATTATTCATGAATCAATTTTGGGTTAAAAAAAAGAAAGCAGGGCATATGACCTGCTTTAGGATTATATAGGAATTGATTTATGCAGAAATCTTAGGCTCCATTAATTGTTTGCCTCTGTAATATCCACATTCTCCGCATACGCGGTGAAATAAAACAGGTGCACCACAGTTAGAGCAAGAAACAACATTAGGGATTTCCGCTTTGTAATGCGTTCTTCTTTTATCTCTTCTTGTTTTAGATGTTTTTCTCTTCGGATGTGCCATTTTTACTTATTTTAAATTTAAATTTTTTAATTTATCCCATCTGGGGTCTTGAATTTTATTGTCTTTTTTTTGATTTAGTTTGTCTAAAACTTCTTTGTCACAGTTTTCATTTAAATTCGTTTCCTCGCAGTTTTTTTGCAAAGGTAAACTCAAAACTGAAAATTCATACATAATTTGAGTTAAATCTAAATAAGTATCTTGCTGCCCAATATAAATTATGTCCGGATCATCCTCCGGATTCTGCTCTCGAATACTTTCAAATTTAACGTATATATCCTGCCTGTAATGAACAGGCAAGTCAATTTTTTTTAAGCATCTGTCACAATCAGTTTTTACCGTTCCCTCTACATCTATCAACAAGTCAAACTGTGTGTCCCTTTTTTCAAAGGTCACAAAAACATTCAAATTTGATTCACCTATAGGCGAATTTTTGAAATGCTTAAAAAAATCATCTTTTATTTCAAAATTAAAATAATGCGTCCCCTTTTTCAGGCCCACAAATGGAATACTATATTGTCTTAACTCTTTATCCAAAACTACCTCCCTGAAAATAAGCACAAAGATACGTGTTAAATTGAAATTAACAAAATAAAAAACGGAAGCTGAAGCGCTAATATTTTAATATTTAGTTTTTCTCTTTGATTTTATCTGATTTTTTTAAGGGATTTGCAGTATTTTCATGATATTCATTTCTATTGTTAATGATATCTATAGCTTGAAATACAGCATTTCTGAAAGAGTCAGCTGAGGCCAAATTTTTTCCTGCAATATCATAGGCCGTTCCATGGTCTGGCGAGGTGCGCACAAATGGAAGTCCGGCCGTAAAGTTTACTCCGCTTCCGAATGATAGCGTTTTGAAAGGTACCAGCCCCTGATCATGATACATAGCCAGAATTCCATCAAATTTTTTAAAGACAGAAGCTCCAAAAAATCCATCTGCCGGAAATGGCCCAAATGTTAATATTCCGCTTTCAGTTGCTTTTTCAACAGCCGGAATAATTGTTTCTTTTTCTTCAGTGCCAATAGTACCCTCTTCACCTGCATGGGGATTTAAGCCCAAAACGGCTATCTTAGGCTTGATTATACCAAAGTCTATCATCAGACTTTGTTCCATTATTTTTAACTTTTGTAAAATTCTTTTGACAGTTACAGAAGAACCGGCATCTTTTAAGGCAACGTGATTGCTCAATAAACCGACTCTGATATTTTCACTTACCAGAAACATTAGAGATTCCTGAACATTTCCGGCTTTTTCAAGATATTCCGTATGTCCGCTAAAGTCCTTGTGAATAGCAGTTATTTTTTCTTTATTTATAGGTGCGGTTACTATGGCATTTATTTCATCGTTTTTTATAGCCTGAATTGCAGCATCAATAGATTGAAGAGCATATTTGCCGCTTTGTTCAGTAGGCTGACCAATAGTGATAACCGGATTGTCGTCCAGGCAATTGATTAGGTTTATTTGCTTGTGTTTTACGGATTTTAAATTGTCTATGTTGAAAATTTTGACATGTTGTAATTCCAGCATTTTTTTATGATAGTTCATCACTTTGGATGAACCAAAAATAACCGGTGTGCAATATTTTAACATTCTGTTATCAGAAAAAACTTTTAAAATCACTTCCGCACCTATTCCGTTAAAATCTCCTAAGGTTATACCTATGACCGGTAAATTAGAGTGTCTATTCATTTTTTTAAACTTTTTCTATTTTTTTAAATTGCTAAACATTTTTACAAATTCGTAAATGAGCCTAACCCCAAAGCCGGTTCCATTTTTACCCATATAGTTTAACTCTTTTAACAAAAATGAGGTTCCGGCAATGTCGTTGTGAATGTAAGGGTAATCTGTGAAATGTTCTAAAAATTTTCCGGCGGTAATAGCACCGGCATCAGGACCCCCAACATTTTTTAAGTCTGCCATATCAGATTTTAGCAGGTCTTTATATTCATCGAAAAAAGGAAATTCCCATACTTTTTCACCGGCTATTTTACTCGATTCTGCAAAAGCTAATTTTAAATCCAAAGGTGCATTACCCATGGTTACAGACGCAAATGGACCCAAGGCCATTTTGGCACTTCCGGTTAGCGTTGCAAAGTCTAAGACAAGCATTGGTTTGTATTTTTTTGCATAGGATAATGCATCTGCAAGTATAAGTCTGCCTTCAGCATCAGTATTTAAAACTTCAACACTGGTGCCATCAAACATTTTTATAACATCCCCCGGGGTAATTGCATTTTCTCCCGGTCTGTTATCTGTAGCCGGAATTAACCCAATAGTATAAACAGGTAGTTTCTCTTTTGCAATAGCATAAATGCCGGCTGCTACTACTGCCCCCCCTGCCATATCAGACTTCATCATATCCATTGAGTTTGCCGTTTGTTTTAAACTTAACCCCCCGGTATCATAAACAAGTCCTTTACCAACCAAAATAATAGGTTTTTTGTTGACGGCATTAGCCGGTTTCCATTCTAAAATATTAAAAGTAGGAGGATCCTGACTCCCTTTATTTACCGAGAGCAGTCCCCCCATTTTTAACTTTTCAAGTTCTTTTTTCCTGAGTATTTTTACCGAAACCTTTACTTTGCTTAAGTTTTCTTTAATCGAGTTACTGAATTCTTCAGCTGTCAGGTCAATTAAAGGTCTGTTTACCCAATCTCTGGCTAAAAATGTACTTTCTACTTTTGTATTCAGCTCATTTAATTTTTTTTCATCTATATTGGTATGATAAATGGAGATAGGTAAATTTACAGTAGTTTCTTTTTTGCTTTTGTAATTATTGAAAGTATAGGTTGAAAGTGCAAAGCCTTCCGTAAAGTAAAGTAGATCTTCAAAAGCAATATTTTCAGCACTACTAAGCGTAATCTCTTTTATTTGAAGCGTTTTTATAAATCGAAAACATTCATTTCCGCAGAGGCGTAAAGTCTGTGCAAAGTCCGTATTGTTTGATTTTTTGATTGGCTTAACTATTAATACCAGACTGCTTTCCAGATTTATTATATTAAATGTGTTATCTTTGTTAAAAGAGGCTAATGCTTTTTTTTCTTTGATTAAAGAATTAAGCTTGAAGTTGTCATCTGTAAGTATGATAGTCAGCTTATTACTAAAAAGCTTTTCTTTTTTTATTTGTTTTAGCATTATTTTTGTTTTCCACAAAGCTATTCAATTTAACTTAAAGTTTGAGGTCTTAGTGATAATCCCAATCATAATCAACCAATAATATGCAACTGAAAAAGTCATTGGGGCAACATTTTTTAAAGAATAAAAATATTGCTTCCCGTATAGTAAATGCTTTATACGAGGAAGCTGATGTTCCGGATCATATAGTAGAAATTGGACCCGGTTCGGGCATTTTAACTGATTTTTTGTACATAAAAGCCAAAAATCTTACACTGATTGAGTTGGATAAAAGACTAATCGAAAATTTAGAAAATAAATATCCGAAAGCCACAATTATACAGGCAGATGTCTTGCGCTATGACTGGAAAAAAATTCCGTCAGATCGATTTGCGGTAATTGGAAATTTCCCATACAATATATCCAGCCAAATAATTTTCAAAGTTTTAGAAAATTATAAAAGAATACCATATATGGTTGGTATGTTTCAAAAAGAAATGGCAAAAAGAGTATCATCGGGTCCCGGAAGTAAAGAATATGGAGTAATTAGTGTTTTGAGTCAATTTTATTACGAAACGCAGTACCTGTTTGATGTTGACAGGGGTGAGTTCACTCCTCCACCGGCAGTTCAATCAGGAATTTTGAAATTTTTTTTGAAAAATGATGCAACCATACCGGAAAATGTCAGTCTTATAAGAAGAATAGTTAAACAATCATTTAATCAAAGAAGAAAAACATTGAGAAATAGTTTAAAAAACATGATTCCTAAAGACATAATTACGGATGAGTTTTTTAATAAAAGACCGGAACAGCTATCTTTGAATGAATTTGTTGAATTAAGTAAGCGATTGGATGAAACGAATTAAGGTCTTAATAGCAGATAAACATTGTCCGGATGAGATTTTAGAAAAGTTAGAAGAAAAGCATTTTGAAACGATTCGGATAAAAGATAATAAAAGAGAAAGTTTAATTTCTGAAATTTTAGATAAAGAGGTGTTGGTTGTTAGCGGAGGAATTCAGGTTGATCGTACTTTGATAGAAAGAGCTAAAAAATTGAAACTCATCGTAAGAGCCGGGTCGGGTATGGAGATTATAGATACCCTTACAGCCGGAGAGTTTGGAATTGTTTGTCAGAATACTGCAGAAGGTAATGCTGATTCAGTAGCAGAGCATGCTTTGGGGATGATTTTAACACTTTTGCATAAGTTAAACAAAGCTGACAAAGAAGTCAAGAATTTTGAGTGGCAAAGAGAACCAAACAGAGGTGTTGAGTTTAGTAAAAAAACCTTGGGTATCATTGGATATGGAAACACAGGGATGAAGTTGGCAAAAAAAGTATCGGGTATGGACGTAAATGTGCTTGCTTATGATATCTTTAAACTGAACTTTTCAGATAAATATGCTAATGAAGCGAATCTGAATCAAATTTTCCGGGAAACGGATATATTAAGTATACATTTGCCTCTAACGGAAAAAACCAGATACATGATTGACGACAATTTTTTAGGCGAATTTCAAAAACCGATTTATTTGATAAATACTTCCAGAGGCGAGGTAGTTAGTTTGGAAAGTATAATTAAAGGGCTGGATAAAGGAATTTTAAAAGGTGCCGGATTAGATGTGTTGGAAAAGGAGAATCTGAGTATATTTAATATAGAAGAGAAGAAAATTTTTGAAAACCTGAGCAAAAGGGAAAATGTTATTTTAACACCTCATGTTGCCGGTTGGTCGGAAGAATCCAGATTTAAAATCGGCAATTCAGTACTGACAAGAATTTTAAAGTTTTTTGGTAGAGATTAATTATTTAACTTTTAATACACTTATAATTAATAAGTTGACAGTAAAATGTAGAGAAAAATATTTTGAAGTTTAGTTGAGACAGACTTTTTTTAAGTTTATAGTTTTTAAACTATTGTTAAAACTAAATTAATTTTTATAGTTTTGTTCAGTTAATTAAAAAAACAGTACGCATGAAAAAGATAGCATCTTTAGTATTAACACTATTTACAGTTTTTCAAATCAATGGTCAGTCAAACTTTTGTGCAACTGATTATTCAGATGAAATGTACGATTGGTTGAGGGAGTTTGTTCAAAATCCTGCGAATTTGCAGTTTAAAAGAAGCAGTGAACCAATTATGCTCCCTTTGCAAATACACATAGTTGGGAATGATATCGGAGACGGTTATTATTCTTCAAGAACATTATTAACGGTATTGTGTGAATTAAACGATTATTTTGATGATACAGGTTTTCGTTTCTATTTGCATGATGATGTAAATTATATTAATAGTACTTCATTATTTGTACATAGTTCTTCATTTGCTATTGCACCTTTGATTAATGCAACCAGAGCAGCAAATGCCATTAATATGTATTTTGTGCAGGATCCAAGTGGGGCATGCGGATATTATTCAGGAGGAGCTACTTCTCAGGGAGCTCTTGAGGAAGGGGGACTGGATTTTATGATGATAAACAGATCAAACAATTGTGCCGGACCTGGGAATATAACGATTGCTCATGAAATTGGGCACTACTTCTCTTTGCCCCATCCTTTCTTCAGATGGGAAGGTGGTAACGTTCCGGATAATCCTGAATACGTAACCAGAGACCCTGCTACCAGAAATTGTCATGAAACAGCTGATTTATTTTGTGATACAGATGCCGATTATTTTTATGAAAGATGGAGTGCTCCTTATAATTTTGCAGCTAATCCATTTGGTTTTGAATTAATAGATCCTTTGGGAGAGCCTATCGATCCGGATCCGACATTGATTATGGGATATGCTAATGAATCAGGAAATCCGTCTCCAAATCGCTTTTCAAATGAGCAAATGGCAGCAATGAATGGATTTTTAATGGCCAGAAGAACGAATTTGTTGCAACATCCGGAACCGGTTACTCAGGAGATTACTCAAACTGCAACTTTAGTTTCTCCTTCACAGGGAAGTACGGTTACAGCAAACTATGTAAATCTAAAATGGAACCATGTACCTAATGCAACACATTACAGTGTTCAGGTTGCTACAAATGTTGGTTTCACAAATTTACCGGTTGATACAATAGTATCTGACACTTCTTTGGTTGTTACAAATTTGGCACCGAATAATTCCAATTATCGCTTTAGAGTGACTCCATTTAATCAAACTTCTTTTTGTACAGAAGCTTCATCCATAACCACTTTTGCTACGGGAGGAGCTTCTCCAATATCTCCAAATTTAGTAACGAGATTTTGTGCTGATGAAACTTTAGGTTCAATTACTTTAAATCCTACAGGTGGAACGCCACCTTATCAATATGTATGGGCAGGAGGGTTTAGCGGAAATCAGGTTAGTAATCTTTTTCCGGGCAACTATAATGTAACCATACAGGATGCGGATGGTAACTCTTTACCATTAAGCATCGATTTATTCCCTTATGAACCATTAGAGTTAGAAGTATTGGTTGGTCCGGGTTTATTAGCTGCTGAAGTGAGTGGAGGCAAAGAGCCTTACTCTTATGAATGGTCAAATGGTTTTGTAGATAGAAAAATATTTGAATTGGATCAGGGTAGCTATACTGTTGAAGTTACTGATGCTACCGGTTGCACTATTTCCGGGCAAGCATCAATTACCGGAATACAGGAGCCGGGCGAAGAGTTTTCTAATGTACGTGTATATCCTAATCCTACCCAATCAACCGGAGTAGTATATGTAGTTTTTGAAACAATTTTAAATGTAGATGGTAAGCTTTCACTGTATAATAATCAGGGGCAGCAAATAATGGAACGAAATGTCTCAATAATAAGTGGTATGAACTCTGAGTCTATAACAATTGAAAATTTACCTCAGGGAGTATATATAATTAGGTTAGAAGCCGGGAACAGTATTATGAACAAACGATTAATTGTTTTGTAGGCTTGTGAATTTTAATAATTTCAATTAATTTCGAACTTAATTCATGTTAAGTTATATTTAAAAAAAAATGATTATGCAGCGTATTTTGATGTTATTTCTAAGTGTCATGCTTACACTTGCCGGATATGCTCAAACCGGTGAAGTATCAGGTCGGGTTGTTGATGAAAGAGGAGAAGGGGTTCCTTTTGCTTCTGTTGCTGTGGAACAGGATGGAAGTGTTATTCGTGGATCACAAAGTGATTTTGACGGTAATTTCTTAATTCGACCAATTAATCCGGGCAGATACGACTTACGTGTATCTTTTGTAGGATACCAGACAGAGCTTGTTACAGGAATACAAATTAATCCGGACAGAATTACAACTGTTAATGTTGAGATGCGCTCATCAGATCAGGAAATTGAAGAAGTTGTTGTAAGGGAGTTTAGAGTACCCCTTATTGACCATGAAGATGTGGCAACTAAAAACACAATAACCAGTGAGGAAATTCGGGCTTTACCCACCAGAGATGTGCAATCTATTGCTTCTACAAGTGCCGGTATTTATCAGCAGGATGAAGGAGGAGAATTGAATATACGTGGAGCTCGTTCAGATGGTACAGAGATATATATTGATGGTGTACGTGTAAGAGGTTCTTCAAATTTACCCGCACAATCTATAGAACAAATGACAGTAATTACCGGAGGTGTTCCGGCTAAGTTTGGAGATGCTGTAGGTGGTTTTGTGAATATTACTACAAGAGGTGCTTCCAGACAACTAAGAGGAGGTTTAGAAGTTATAACATCAGAATTTTTAGATCCTTACGGATATAACTTAGTTAGTTTTAACTTGACCGGTCCAATTTTAAAAAGAGAAGATGAAAGTCCGATTCTTGGTTTTTTCTTAGCCGGAGAATATTTAGGGCAAAGAGATCCGAGACCTTCGGCTATTGGAGTATATCAGTTAAAAGATGATGTATTAGATAATTTAGAAAGGAATCCATTACTACTAAATCCGACAGGTGACGGTGTACGCTTAAGGGCTGAAACTATCACTTTAGATGATATGGAGATTGTAGATGTGAGACCTAATGCCGAGGAGAATAATTACAGAATGACAGGTAGGTTGGACTTTAATTTGTCTCAAAATTTAAATTTAGCTTTTGGAGGTACATATGATTATACCAGAAGAAGAGACTATGTTGACAGGTATGCTTTATTTAATTCGGTAAATAATCCAATACAAGATAGAAACACTTGGAGAGTATTTGGACGATTTACTCAAACCTTTGCCGATGGTTCAAATCAGGAGGAAGAATCTACCGGAAGGGCAAGCGTACAAAATGCATTTTATTCAATACAAGCTGACTTTACTAAAGTATTGAATAAAACGGAAGGCCCGGGAATTGGATTTAATCCTTTTGATTATGGTTACTATGGAAAATTTGAGAGACATAGAGCACCCATATATGAATTTGGTACAGACTCATTAACAGGACAAAGCGGGTTACTGTTAGCCGGTTTTAGAGATACGCTTGTGACTTTTACTCCGGGCGATGTTAACCCTACGGCCACTAATTATGCAGTGCAGTTTTTTGATTTAGCACCGGATAACCCTCAGGGATGGTATGAAAATCTTGATCAAATTCAACAAAGAAGAGGTTTAATTAATGGTGTAAGAGCTGAAATTCCGTATGGTATTTGGTATAATACAGGACGTGTTATAAATGGTTACGGATATAGTAATGATGATGAGCAGTACCGTTTAAGCTTTAATGCTGCATTTGATATTATCAGACCGGGTGTTGTCAGAAACAGACATTCTATTGAGTTTGGATTTGAGTTTGAGCAGAGAGTTGATAGACAATACAGCATAAATCCATTAGAATTATGGACCTTAATGAGACAGTTGACAAACACACATATTTCACAGTTAGACTTTGATAATCCTGAAATTATTAATGTACCATTTGGACCGGATACCATTAATTATCCTTTAAGGTACGATGAGTCTGAACAAACTCATTTTGACAGAAACTTAAGACAGGCTTTAGGCTTACCGGTTGATGGTACAGATTTTATTAATATTCATGCAATTGACCCTTCATCTTTTTCTTTAGATATGTTTAGCGCAGATGAATTATTACAAGATGGTAGAAATGCTTATGTTAGTTATTTTGGATATGATCATGTTGGAAATAAATTAAATTATCGTCCAACTTTTGAAGATTTTTTTACAAAAAGAACAGATGAGGGTGAATTTGAAAGGCCGGTAGATGCTTTCCGACCTATTTATAGTGCTTTTTACGTACAAGATAAATTTCAATTCAGGGATATATTATTTAATGTAGGTGTAAGAATTGACAGGTTTGATGCAAATCAAAAAGTCTTAAGAGATCCCTTTTCCCTTTATGCAATCAGAAGTGCATCAGAAGTTAGTGGAGAACTTAATCCATCAGGAGCACATCCTGTATCAATAGGTGGAGATTATGCAGTATATGTAGATGATTTTAATGCTGAAAACCCACAAATTTTAGGTTACAGAAGTGGAAATACCTGGTTTACTGCTGAAGGTTCAGAGACATCAGATGCAACATCTATAGCGCGAGCGTCATCAACCGGTAGGATTACACCTTATTTGGTAAACCCTTCAGATAATATAAGAAGTGAGCAGTTTGACCCGAATACATCTTTTATGGATTATGAGCCACAGATAAGTGTTATGCCAAGAATTTCTTTCTCATTTAATATTACTGATGAAGCTTCTTTCTTTGCTCATTATGATATTTTAACTCAAAGACCTCAAAGTTTTATTAGAACGAGTCCAACTACATGGTATTATTTTGAAAGCAGGACAGGTCAGATATTAAGCAATCCTAACTTAAGACCGGAAAAGACAATTGATTATACCTTAGGTTTCCGTCAGTTGGTAAGTCAAACATCTGCAGTTACTTTTTCTGCATTTTACAGAGAGTTGAGAGACATGGTGCAAATTGTAAGAACTCCATTTGCTTATCCTAATGAGTATTTAACTTTCGGAAATATTGACTTTGGAACGGTTAAAGGACTTTCAGTGGCTTATGATTTGAGGAGAACAGGAAATGTATCTTTAAAAGCAAACTATACATTGCAATTTGCTGAAGGAACAGGATCTGACGCTACATCTCAGTTAAGTTTAGTAAATGCCGGACAACCTAATTTAAGGACTATTGTGCCTTTGAATTATGATTCCAGACATATGTTTAACATAAACTTTGATTACCGCTATGGATCAGGCAGAAATTACAATGGTCCTAGAATAGGTGATAGAGATATACTGGAAAATTCAGGAATAAATATTATTGCCAGAGGTCGTTCCGGAGAACCTTATACTAGACAACAAAATGCTACACCTGAGGCTTTATTTACTGTGCCCACCAGACCAATACTTCAGGGAGGTATAAATAGTGCCAGATTGCCATGGAATTTCAGGTTAGATGCTCGTATTTACAAGAGCTTTGACTTAGGAACCGTTGGACAGGTTGTATCAGAAGACGGAACAATTGAGAAAAGAGGAAATAACCTAAATCTTGATGTGTACTTATTGGTTCAGAATATTCTAAATACAGCGAATGTGATTAGAGTATATCCATATACCGGTAATCCGGATGATGATGGATATCTTACATCACCTGAAGGTAGAGAGTATATTGCCGGTAGAGCCAACCCTCAGTCATTTCAGGATTTATATCGAGTGTGGATAGACAACCCTCGGAATTACAGCTTGCCAAGATTAATTCGTCTTGGTGCAATTTTCTCATTTTAATAAACAGCTTAAAGATTTAATTATGAATTTATTTAAAATCGGCGTTCTAACCATCTTAACTGCGAGTATAACACTTTTAGGTTATGCAAGACCGCCGGAGGGTATGCCACCGGTTGAAGAATCTATAAATTTCAGAAAACTGGCATCAAATTGCGCGCCGGCCAGTTCACAAATTGATTTAGATGTAAATAATGTTCGAACAACCTTATTGAATGGTGGTGACAAATGGTGGAATTTAAATGATGCTCGTTATGAGATTCCTAAGATTGATCCACCCGGTTCTGCTCCTTCCGTACATTCTTATTTTGCCGGCTCTATTTGGGTTGGTGGTTTTGATGCCGGTGGACAGCTAAAGATTGCTGCTCAAACTTATCGTCAGTCAGGAGATGATTTTTGGCCGGGACCTTTGGATGATAATGCAAATGTTACACCTCAGGTTTGTCAGGATTATGACAGACACTGGAGAGTTCGGGCTGCTGATATTGACCAGGCAAGAGCTGCAGCAGCAGCTTATTTAGCTGAATTAGGTGATCCGGACGGTGAAGTTAATTTGGCCGTTTCTGATATACCACAAAGTTTATTAGACTGGCCCGGTGTAGGAAATCCTTATGCAAGAGGTGCACAAAATGTTCCGCTTACTATTGATAATGAATTAGCTCCTTTCTTTGATTATGACGGAGATGGAATCTATGACCCCACAAAGGGTGATTTTCCGGTCATTTCAACAGATTGTGAAGATGTATACGGAGACCAAATGGTATTTTGGGTGTATAATGACAAGGGAAATATTCACACGGCAACTAACGGTGAAGCTATAGGCTTACAGATTAATGCTACGGCTTTTGCTTTTACGACCAGTGATGAGATTAATAATATGACTTTTTACCGTTACACTTTAATTAATAAGGCATCTTCTCCATTATTTGATGTATATATGGGTAATTGGGCAGATCCTGATTTGGGTTGTTTTAACACAGATTATGTAGGTTGTGATACGACCAGAAACTTAGGAATTATTTATAATGGTACAGCAACTGACCCGGATTGTGCAACCAGAGGTTATGGTGCGAATCCTCCCATTTCAGGGATTACTTATTTTGAAGGACCTAAAGATACTGCAGGTGTAGAAATTGGAATGTCAGGATTTATCTATTATAATAATGACTTCAACCCGGTTAACGGGAATCCGGTGACAGCTATTCATCACTATAATTATTTAAGAGGTGTTTGGTTAGATGGCTCTCCAATTACTGAGGGTGGAGATGGAACTACCGGAACTGTTCCTACAAGTTATATGTTTCCGGGTGATCCTTCGGACCCTACTGGATGGTCAGAGTGTTCTGAAAATAATAATCCAAGTGACAGACGCTTTTTACAAAATAGTGGTCCTTTCGTTTTACAGCCGGGAGCTGTGAATAATATCATTACAGGTGTAGTATGGGTTCAAATACCGGGTGTTTACCCTTGTCCTTCTTTTGAAAACACTATAGGACCTGCTTCTGATAAAGCACAAGCTTTATTTGATAACTGTTTCCGTTTAATTAGCGGACCGGATGCACCGGATTTAAAAATCAGAGAATTAGACAGAGAGATAATTATTTCTTTAGAGAATAGCCTTACTTCTAATAATGTGAATGAGGCTTATGAAGAAGTTGATCCGATTTTATCAGCAATCGGAGCAGAAGACAGTACATACAGATTCCAAGGATATAAATTATATCAGGTTCGTAACCCACAGATAGATGCAGGTGATTTATTTGATATTACAAGAGCAAGACTTATTGCACAGGTAGATGTTGAGGATGGAGTTGAAAGACTTATTAACTGGGAGTTTAATCCATCAATTAATGGTTTTGAGCCTCAGGTTATGGTTGAAGGTTCTGATGAAGGTATAAGGAGAACTTTCAGAGTAACAAACGACCAGTTTGCTACCGGTAATACCAGATTGGTAAATCACAAAAGGTATTATTTTGCTGTAGTTGCTTATGCTTATAACAATTATGAACAATTTGACCCTTTAAATCCGGGAGATGGAGGTCAAAACTTACCTTATTTACAAGGTAGAAGAAACTTTAGAATTTATTCAGCTATACCACATCAAACTGAACCTCACTTTGGTACTCAGTTAAATGCTGTTTACGGTCAGGGAATGCAGGTTGAAAGAATCGAAGGAACCGGTAATGGAGGAAACTTCCTTAATATTACCAGACAGATGGTTGATGATATACTTGCCAGCGAAGATCATAAAGTAGGTAGGTTAACTTATGAACCGAATCAGGGACCTATAGATGTAAAAGTCTATGATCCGTTTTTAGTAAGAGCAGCTGATTTTACTTTAAGAATGATTGATACTGTTGGCGTTTCTGATACTCTTCGTTTGAGAGGACAAATTGGGGTAACATTGGATACTATTATCATTAACAGAGACCTGAGTCCTACAGCTTATTGGGAATTAGAGATAGTCGATAGTGATGGTCAAACAACTATAGTTGCTGACAATAATTTATCAAGATTGAATGAACAAACTTTAAGTGAATATGGAATATCTCTTACTATAGTTCAAAGATCCAGACCATGGTTTAACAGAGAAACCGGAAATGGGGTAATTGGTGCCTCATTGACCTTTGATAATCCTAATATACCATGGTTAAGAGGAGTTGAAAGCAGTGGTACATTTAGTGCAACAAACTGGATTAGAAGTGGTATAAACAGAGCTGGTGCAGGTAGTGACTTTGCTGATTTTGAGGCCGTTTATAATTCACATTACGATTCTATTATCGGAGTTGGAGATATTATATTTAGAGATCCAAATGATGAATTTGAAGATTTAATTAATGGTACATGGGCACCTTATGCTTTAGCAGCTAACAGATTTTTTGTTGGAGCTAATGATCAACCTTCGGCTTATTCTCATGGACCCGCATTCCCGTGGAGGTGGCGTGGAATTAACGCCTATGCAGATCAGGAATTCCCTACTAATAATATGCATAGATTACCATCGATAGATGTTGTATTTACAGCAGATAAAAGTAAATGGACAAAAGCTGTTGTATTAGAAACAGGTGAATACAGAGATTTAAATGCAAATAAAGCACTAAAAGGAGAAATACGATTAGCGCCTTCCAGAGATGTTAATGGAAATGTAATCCCGGCTGATACCGGACGTTCATACTTCCCGGGTTATGCTATTAATGTTGAAACCGGTGAGAGGTTAAACATTATGTTTGGAGAAAACTCTTATTTAAAGAATAAGCGAAATGATGGAAGTGAGATGCTTTGGAAACCGACGAGAGTTTCATTACCACCACTATATCCGGCAGAAGCTCCTGAGTTTGGCGGAGGGCATTATATATATGTAATGGAGACACCTTATGATGAAGGTGAAGCTGCGCAAAGGTTCCTTTTAGATAACTATAAGGTTCAGACAGCACCTTCTGCTAACCCCAATGCTATTCAGACAAGACCACATAACCAACTTTATAAGCAAATTATGTGGACGAGTATGCCGGTTTTAAATCCTAATTTTTCATTCAGACCTTTACGTGAAGGACTTATACCAACAGATGCAACTGTAAGACTAAGAGTTGGAAGGCCTTATGCAGAATATGTTGTTGACAGTACTTATAATGGCATGCCGACATACTTCTTCAGTACAAATGGTTTGGAAAGAGACTTTAATGTTGAAGAAGTTTCTAAAAATGCATTAGATGAAATCAGAGTTGTTCCAAACCCTTATTATGCTTATTCAGCTTACGAAACAAGTCAGTTGGATAACAGAGTTAAAATAACAAATCTACCGTCAAATGCTACTGTTTCTATTTATTCAATAGATGGTAAGCTAATAAGAAGATTCCAGAGAGCTATTGCAGAAAATGTTTCAGATGGCACACCTGTAGAAGTTGTTAACTTAGATAATTCATTAGATTGGGATTTAAGAAATCATCAGAATATTCAAATTTCAAGTGGAGTTTATATCATACATATCAACGCTCCCGGTATAGGTGAAAGAAGTATTCGTTGGTTTGGAGTGCTTAGACCTATTGATTTGGATACATTCTAAATATATTACAATATAGCCGGAGATTAAGTTCTCCGGCTATTTATAAACTTTTTTAAAGAACAGACTGGAGCTCACATAAAAAAAACAGAACATGAATAATCTAATTAAATTACCAATAGTATTGGTTGTATTCATTGCTTTCGGAATTCAAAGTGGTTTTTCCGGAAACCCTGATAGGATTGGTGAAGCAGGAGCCTATGAATTACTTATTAATCCTTGGTCCAGGAGTACCGGAGTTAATGGTATTAATTCGGCAAATGTCAGCGGTATAGAAAGTGCAAATAATAATATTGCCGGTTTAGCTAAAGTTGACGGTACAGAAATTTTATTTTCGCATACTATGTGGATGCGTGGTAGTGGAATTTCAATTAATGCAATGGGTTTGGCTCAACCGGTAGGTGAATCCGGAGTAATGGGACTTTCTTTAATGTCACTAGGATTCGGTGATATTGAAAGAACAACTACTTCATCTCCTGAAGGAGGTTTGGGGGCATTTAACCCTCAATTTTTTAATATTTCACTGGCATATTCAAGAAATTTCAGTAACAGTATTTCAGCAGGATTATTAGTGCGTGTAATTTCTCAAAGAATTGATGATATCACTGCTTCCGGAGCTGCTATCGATGGTGGTATTCAGTATCAAACAGGTCCCAGAGATAATGTTAAATTCGGAATAGCATTGAGAAATGTTGGAACACCGATGAGATTTGGTGGTGACGGACTAAGTTTTAGAGGACCTGCTTTAGAAGGAGACTTTGAAATGACACAAGCTATGAGAGCTGAAAAATTTGAGTTACCTTCATTACTTACTTTAGGAGGTTCTTATGATTTCTATCTTGATGATGCGGCTGAAATACCTCAACACAGACTTACAGTTATGGTTAATTTTAATGCTCATTCATTTGGATATGATCAATTTGGAGGAGCTATTGAATATGCATTTAATGAAATGTTTATGATTAGAGGTGGATATTTATATGAAGAAGACTTAACCGATAATTTATTGAAAAGAACAGCATTTAATGGTTTTTCTGCCGGCGCAACATTAGATGTTCCTTTAAGAGAAGACGGTGCTAGAATTGGTGTAGATTATTCATTCAGACCTACAAATCCATTTGATGGTACACATGCTCTTGGAGTACGTATCGGACTATAAATAGTAAACACATATCTTATTTAAAGAAACGTTTCAATGGAAACGTTTCTTTTTCATTTTATACTTAATAACATTTCTTATGAGCGATATAGTTTATCTTACGGAAGAGGGCTTGAATAAGTTAAAAGCCGAAATTAATCAATTGAAATTTGTTGAGCGGCCTAAAGTTGCAAAGCAAATTTCAGAAGCAAGAGAAAAAGGAGATTTGTCAGAGAATGCAGAATATGATGCTGCAAAAGAAGCACAATCCCATCTTGAACTAAAGATTAGTAAGCTTGAGGATGTTTTAATGAAGGCAAGAGTTTTAAATCCGGCCGATATTGATACGTCTAAAGTTTCCATATTTACAGAAGTAGAAATTAAGAATGTTAAATTGAATAAAGTAATGAAGTACAGATTAGTTTCTGAGAATGAAGCTAATTTGAAAGAAGCTAAAATATCTGTCACTTCACCGGTAGGTAAAGGTTTATTAGGAAAAAAAGTTGGTGATATAGCTGAAATTCATACACCTGGAGGTATAGTACAATTTGAAATTTTGTCTATAACTATTTAATAAAGTGATTTATGAGTACAATTTTCACTAAAATTATAAAAGGAGAAATTCCTTCTCATAAAGTTTATGAGGATGATGAGTTTTTCGCTTTTTTAGATATTAATCCATTGGCAGAGGGTCATACTTTAGTAATTCCTAAATTAGAAACCGATTATATTCTTGATCTGGAGTCCCCCTTATATGCTGACTTATGGTTAGCAGCCAAGAAAGTTGCTAAAGCCGTAGAGAAATCAGTGAAATGTGAACGAATTGGTTTTAGTGTAATCGGTCTTGAAGTCCCTCATGTGCATATCCACATTATACCCATTAATTCAGTAGGAGATATGAATTTTAGTAAAGAAAAACTTTCATTTACCGATAAAGAATTTCGGGATTTAGCAATTAAGATTCAGCAAAACATTTAGTCTACTTAATTCTCCCGGGATTATTTTTTAAAAAATCACTCCAATTTTTACTTGTTCCCGTTACTGATGTTTGTGAAAGAATAGATTTTTGCTGATAATAATGGCAAACAGCTGTAGCTAAGGCGTCAGTAGCATCTAAATAAGTAGGATCTTCTTTATAACCAATAATACTTTTAAGCATGCCGGCAACTTGCTCCTTAGAGGCATTTCCATTGCCTGTAATAGATTGTTTGATTTTTTTAGGGGAATACTCGCATATATCTACATTTGACGCAAGAGCAGCTGCAATTGCTACTCCTTGTGCTCTTCCAAGTTTCAACATTGACTGTACATTTTTACCGTAAAAGGGAGCTTCAATAGCACATGACTCAGGTTTATACTCTTTTACCAAATAGCTTACCCGCTCATAAATTTGCTTTAGCTTTTTATAATTATCATTATATTTATTCAGCTTTACAATTCCTAAACTAATTAATTTAATTTTGTCTTTTTTAACTGAAATGACTCCATAACCCATAATAACGGTTCCGGGATCTATTCCAATAATTATTTTTTCTTTTTCCGAATTCAAGCTTATTTATTTAATGAAACATAAAGGGCCAAAAGTTTATATAATAAGTTTGCTCTTGAGCATATCATTTTTGCTTTTATTTATTTACCTGCTTAAAGATACAGTTTATACAAAGTTAAAAGAATTTCCAATAGCAACAGTTTTAGATAATCCTCAATCAACTTTCTTTTTATTTCTTGTTTTCATATTGATGCCGCTAAATTTATATTTAGATTTTTCAAAATGGAAAATTCAGGAGAATAGTTTATCCAAAGCGATAAAAAACAAAATGATAAAAGGGTATTTACTTGGTCTGTCTATAGCTGTGATAACTCCTAACAGATCCGGTGAATTCTTAGGGAGGTTATTCTTTATGCCATATAAAAAAAGGTTTCGGACAATTATCTATTCCCTTAGAAGTAGTTGGGCACAATTTATAGTTAATATAGTTTTAGGACTTTTTAGTTTATTACTATTTACTTCTGCTCAAATCCAACTTCCTTTTTCTCTTATTTGGCTATATGCATTGATTATTCTTGTTTTAGCTTTAGTATTGCTTCTTTTTTTAACCCATGAAGTTATTATTAGAAAAATTTTAGCATACAGAAGCATAGCTGTATTAGTTGGTTATCTTAAAATGAGTTCCAGAACTTTTAATAAAATTTCAAGTTTGCTTTTTTCGAAGTTGATCTTGTTTTCTTTAGGAAGATACTTAGTCTATTTTATCCAGTTTTATTTTTTATGTATAATATTTTCAGTAAACCTTCCTTTTTATGTTATACTATCCGGATTGGCCACCATATTCTTATTACAGATGTTTTTACCGGTATTTAGCATTCTTGAGATAGGGGTTAAAGGAAGTTTGGCATTATTTGTGTTTTATAATTACCCGGAGGAACAGTTTTATCTAATTTTATCATTGGGTATGATGTGGCTGATTAACGTTTTTATACCGGCAATTTCCGGATTGTTCCTTTTTCTAATAACACAAAGCTATAGACTATGGAAAATACATTCTTATCAAAAATTACAATAGTATTGAGTATCTGGTTTTTTGCAGCGGGCTCAGTTAGTGCCGATATGAACAATGAAGCTAGTTGTAAAAGAGTTAATGAAACATTTCGCGTAGGCGAGACAGTGAATTATACTGTTTATTATCATTGGGGAGCCGTATGGATGCGGGCCGGTGAAGTGGAGTTTGAAGTCAAAGATTCAAAAATTAATGGAAAGGATGTTTTACATGTCGTAGCATCAGGCCGTACTATAAGGAGGTATGATTGGTTTTTTAAAGTGCGGGATGTTTATGAAACATACATTCAACCGGAAACCATGATGCCGCTTAGGTTTAAGAGAGATATTTATGAGGGTGGTTATACGATATTTAGTGATTATAAATTTGACAGGAATAATAATAAAGTGGCAGTAGAACATGAAGATTGGAAGACGCCCCGCTACAAGGATACTTTGGAAATAGGGGATTGTACACAAGATGTTCTTTCTGCTATTTATTATGCCCGTACCTTAGATTTTGAAGGTGTTTCAATTGGAGATACAATTGGTTTGGAGATCTTTTTAGAAGATAAGTTGTATAATGTTTACATCCGCTACCTGGGGAAAGAGCGCATACGAACAGAACATGGTCGCTATAATTGCATTAAATTTTCAGCGCTTTTGCTTGAAGGTACTGTGTTTGAAGGAGGCGAAGATATGATGGTATGGGTAACAGATGATGAAAACCGTATACCGGTATTAATTGAAGCGCCTATAAAAGTAGGTTCTATAAAGGCTATTTTAACTGATGCCAAAGGAACAGCAAAGCCTATTGATTACTCAAGTGGAAGAAGAAGATAGAAATTAAGTGTGTTCTTGTTTAAAGGACATTTATACTTGGATCAATACGTTGTTTATAGGCTATTAAACCACCTTCAAGATTATATAAATTGTCAAATTTGTGAGCCTGATTTAAGTATTCGATTACCTGTCCGCTTCTACCTCCGCTTTTGCAATGTACTATAACCATTTTGTCTTTTGGAATTTCCTGGTAGTTGGTGGCAAATTCCTTTACCGGTATATTGATACCATTTATATTTCCGGCTTCGTATTCATAGTTTTCTCTAACATCATATAGAACGAATTCCTCTTTATTTTCCATCTTTTTTTTCAGTTCTTCGACAGTAATAGATTTCATAAGTTTAGTTTATGGTTTGATTAAGATTTTTTCAAAAACTTTTTTTCTAAAAAGTTCAGCTTAAAAATCAGGTAAAAATATTACCTACACTTAAAATAAAAAAGGAGTTCCCTGAATTTTATTTGAGAGGGAACTCCTTTTTTTGATATAACTAATCTACATTTTTAGTTTTTACTCCATTTGATGGAACATCCCACGGCTCTGGTTGTATTTGGGTCAGGCTTTTTACCATTTAAAAGATTATTCAAAGCAGCTTCCAAAAATTTCTCTTCAACTCTTTCCGGAAATCTCGGGCTATCATCTATTGCTCCTGTATACACAACTTTAAATTTATCATTTTCACGAACTAAAAGAAATACTTGAGGAGTATGAGTAGCACCATAAGCTTTTGCAACTTCTTGTGTTTCATCATAAACATATTCGAAAGGAAAGTCTCTTTCTTCTGCTCTGATTATCATATTTTCATAAGAGTCTTCCGGTACAATTTCCTCATCATTCGGATTTATTGCAATAATTGGAAATCCTTTAGGGGCATATTTATTATGCAGTTTAATCATTCTCTCTTCTGAGTTGACTACAAAAGGGCAATGATTACAGCTAAAGATGACGATAAAGCCTTTGGCATCAATATTTTTCATGGAAACATAGTCTCCATGAACATTTTTTAAGTTAAAATCTTTAGCATAGTCTCCAACAGCATAAGGAGTTCCGGCAAAAATATTTGCTGAAAGAAATAATAGGAAAAGTGAAGTCATTAATGTTTTCATAATTAATTTGTTTGGATTGATTTTATAATATTTTCAAGTTCTGAATAAGTAAATTCTTGTTGATAAAATTTTTGGCTATTACCCTTGTCATACAAAAATATTGTGGCCGGAATTGCACCTGACCACTCATCACTTACTTTATGTATCCATTGGTTGTATCTGGGTGCATTTAAAAGTATAAGTTCGCTTTCTAAAGGGTTTCTGTTTAAAAAAGGCAATAAGTGAGATTCAAGGTGATCAATAAAATCTAAGCTTATTAAATAAACTTTTACATTTTTATTTTTATAATTTTTATTTAATTCTTCGAAATAGGGAAGTTCCTTAATGCAGGGCCTGCACCATGTTGCCCAAAAATTAAATACATATATTTTGTCGTCAGAAGGGCTTAAAAGCGGTTGAAACTCTTCAAATGTACGCACATCCAAATCTATATTTTCAGTGGCAAAGGTTTCTGTATTGCTGAGAAAGTATAAAAATAGAAGGCTGTATATGATTTTCAAATTCACTGTTTAGAATTAAAACTTAAAGTTCTTTTTTAATAATTTTCAAAACTTCATCATCAAAAATACTGGTCCTGGGGGCTACAGTAGCGATTAAAACGCCGTCTTTCCCAATTATATACTTTTGAAAATTCCACGAGACATCACTTTCAAGAACTCCGTTTTTTTCTTTCTTTGTGAGAAAGGTATATAAAGGATGCTGGTCGCTGCCTTTAACTGAAATCTTTGAAAACATGGGAAAACTCACTCCAAAATTAGCCTGGCAAAACTCCAGAATTTCTTCATCTGAGCCGGGTTCCTGATTCATGAAGTTGTTTGCAGGAAACCCCAATACTTCAACTCCTAAAGAATTATATTCCTCGTAAAAGGCCTGCAGCTCTTCATACTGCGGTGTTAGGCCACATTTGCTGGCTACATTTACTATAACTAAAACATTATCTTTAAATTGACCAAGTTCCAGTTTCTCACCGTAAATATTTTCGACTTCTATATTGTAAAGATTAGGCATAGTGGTTCTTTGATTATTATCATCATGAAAAGCACTTCCTACAGTAGTGCCTGTTTGACAAGCATTGAGAAATACTATAAAAGAGATAAACGTAAAAAAAATTGATTTACTAAGCATTTTTGTGATTTATAACAATATAACATATTTTTTTGTAAATAGTTGTAGGCGTCAACTAATTTTCAGAATCCTCTTCAAAATTATTCTTTGAAAACATAGCATTTAACAAATCTTTAAATTTGTAAGTCCCCTGATAGTCATCTCTGTGAATTCTTGAATTTGCGGCTAAACCATTTAAGATAAATTCGGCATAAAAAGAAATATGATTTTCCTCTTTACAAATAGATTTTGCAGCATTCATTAAACCTGTCACTTTAGCTAATGAGTTTTTGTATGTTTTATCATCAGAAATATTATCAATTTCTAATTCATTTCCGTTTTCAAACCACTGTATGATATTTAAGAATTTGCTTGATTTATCAGAGTTAATCTTTTTACTTCTGAATTCCGGAAAATATTGATTAAATCTATTTCTGACTGCTTTTTCGATTATTTTGTGCGCAACTATAATTGCCCCTTCCTGTTCACCTTCATAAACTAGTTCTATTTTTCCGGTAATGGCAGGTACTATTCCTGCAAAATCTGACAGACGAATGTTTGTACTTTTTTCATTATTAGCCAATGCTCTTCGGTAAGCTGTTTGATATAAAAGTTCGTAAGCTGAGATTGACAGCCTTGCAGAAACCCCGCTTTGAATATCCACAAAGTCACTTTTTCTGGCTTCAAAAACAATTTCCTCAATTAGGTCGGCAGCCATTTCCGGTAAGTTTACAACTTGCTTTACTTCATTATCTATACTTGCTTCCTGGGCAGTAATGTTTTTTGCAATTTCTGTACTGAGAGCATAATGGGTAATTATTTGACTTTCTATTCTGTCTTTTAAAGGCGTTACTATGGCTCCCCGGCTTGTGTAATCTTCCGGATTTGCTGAAAAGCAAAACTGAATATCTAAAGGCATTCTCAGTTTAAAGCCCCTGATTTGTATATCTCCTTCCTGAAGTATGTTAAATAGCGAAACTTGAATTCTTGCTTGTAAATCAGGCAATTCATTAATAGTAAAGATGCATCTGTTAGAACGGGGAATGATACCGTAGTGAATTATTTCCTCATCTGCATAAGTTAGCTTTTGATTTACGGCTTTTATTGGGTCAATATCTCCAATTAAATCAGCAATGGATACATCCGGAGTTGCCAGTTTTTCTGAATATCTTTCTGTCTTGTGCATCCAGTCTACCGGAGTTTTATCTTTTAATCGTGTAATTAATTCTACAGATTGTTTAGAAATGGGTAAAAGCGGATCTTCATTTAATGGAGAGCCCTGAATAACGGGAATATACTCATCTAATAAATCGACCATTAGTCTGGCAATTTTTGTCTTCCCCTGTCCTCTTAATCCCAGTAATAAAATATTGTGACCTGCTAAAATGGCTCTTTCAAGCTCAGGGATTACAGTGTCTTCAAAGCCAACTATTCCAGGAAAGGTTGTTTCCTTTTTTTTAATCTTTTCTATTAGGTTGTTTTTGAGTTCTTTTTTGATACTGCAATACTGGTATCCTGCAGTTTTTAATTCACCCAAAGTGTTTATTTCGTTAGTTTTATATCGTTTTTTTAAGAAGGTAGTCAAGTTTTTTTTACTCATATTTTAAGTATTATCGGGTTTTTTTTATTCTATTTTTTTCAAAATCGTAAAACATAAATTCTCCTAAGCGGTTCAGTCCGGTGAAGAAGCTTTTTCCTTTATTCAATTCGGTAAATTCTTCTACAAATTCTCTTAGTTGTTGGTCTGAAGTAACCATAAAAGTGGTTACCTTAATATCATTTTTAAGCAAAACTTTGGCAAGATTCATAGTCCGGTTAATCACTTTCGGGTCAAAGCCAAAACTATTCTGATAATATCCGTCTCCTTCTTTTATACAAGTCGGCTTACCATCAGTAATCATAAAAATTTGTTTATTTGGCAACTTCCTTTTTCGAAGCAGGTGCATTGATAACTCTAAGCCCGCTACCATATTTGTATAATAAGGTCCAACCTGTAGATATGGTAAGTCCTTTACTTCCACCTGCCATGCATCTGTTCCAAAAACTACCACATCGAAAGTATCATTTTTATATTTTCGTTTTATTAATTCAGCCAAAGCAATGGCTACTTTTTTGGCCGGTGTAATTCTGTCTTCGCCATATAAAATCATAGAGTGAGAAATATCTATCATCAGAACTGTCGATGTTTGACTTAAATGTTCCTGCTCTTTTACCAGGAGATGCTCTTCTTTTAAGTCAAAACTATTATTATCCATGCTTCCATGAATTTGAGCATTTTTAATAGATTCGGAAAAGTCGATATTTTCGACAGCATCCCCAAATTCAAAGTTTTTCAGTTCGTCTCCGTAGTCAAGCCCTTTTCCGGATACATTTGTTTTATGATTTCCCTGTCCGCCTTTTTCGATTTTTTTAAAGATTAAATCCAGTGTTTGACTTTGTATATGAAAAGTAGTCTTGGCAGTAACTTTGAAAGATTGTTTAGAGTCACGGTTTATATAGCCTTTTTCTTCTAATTCATTTTTAAAATCCTCTAAAGTATAATCTGAAGTAGTGATTTTATATTCATCATCAATTTCTTTCAGCCAGTTGAACGCCTCGTCTATATCTCCCCCGGTATGCTGAATTAGCTCCAAAAAAATATCGAGCAATTGCTTAAATATTGATTTTTTGTTTTTGCCCGGAATAAATGCAGAAAATTTTCTGGTAAACATTTTTTCTTTTCTTAACATGCAAAAGCGTCACTTTGTTATGAAACTTTTAATAATTCTCTGAACAAATGTTTAAACAACTTACAATGCTTTGTTGATAACTGTTGATTAACATTATTTTTATTCAGCATTGAATTGTCTAATTTTGCCAAAAAAAATGCTTAAAACAGGACTGTTTGGAGTTGGTCATCTTGGGAAAATTCATCTTAAAATTTTAAAAGAATTAAAAGGTTTTGATTTGGTAGGCATCTATGATGCCGATAAAAAAGTTGCTGAGAAAGTTTCAAAGGAATTTAATGTGCCGGCTTTTTCAGATGAGCAAAGCTTATTTGATGCAGTTGATGCTCTTGATATAGTTACTCCCACACCGGCTCATTATGATTTGGCTTTGAAAGGTTTAAAAGGTGGTAAGCATGTATTTGTTGAAAAGCCTCTTGCTCACAATCTTGAACAGGCACATGAACTGATGGAGCTTTCTGAAGAGTCGCCGGTAATAGCACAGGTAGGTCATGTTGAAAGATTTAATCCGGCATTTAAAATGGTTGAGCCATTGGCAATGAATCCGATGTTTATCGAATCTCACAGACTTGCTCCGTTTAATCCGAGAGGGACTGAGGTTTCTGTAGTGATGGACTTAATGATTCATGATATTGACTTACTTTTAACGGTTGTAAAATCTAATGTAAAAAGCATTAATGCCAGTGGAGTTGCAGTGGTAAGCAATACTGTAGATATTGCTAATGCAAGAATAGAATTTGACGATGGGGCTGTTGCAAATTTAACCGCCAGTAGAATTTCATTGAAAAAAATGCGAAAAATTCGACTGTTTAGAAATAGTGCCTATTTAAGTGTAGACTTATTAGAAAAAGAAGCTGAAATATTTTTGTCTACCGGGGATAAGAGTTTAAAAGATAAAGTTGATGCGATGGAAGGAGTTAAGAATTCGTTTACAATTGGAGAAGGTATGAATAAAAAAGATGTAACCTTTATAAAGCCAAAAATTGTTAACAATAATGCCATTGCTGAGGAACTAACTGAATTTAGAAATAGCATTGTAGAAGGGCAAGAAGTTGTTGTAAGCTTTTCAGATGGCTATAAAGCAATGTATATTGCAGATCAGATTCAGCGAAAAATTGAAAAAAAGATTTAAAATTGCAATAAAAAAGACTTTGAGGCATTAATTTGAATAAGCCACATCATTTTAATGTTTTCTTTTTTTTATTGTATTTTACAAATATCTTTACCCGTATTGGTTAGTTACTTCAGCGATATTAAATAAATGAAATTCACATTTTTCTTCAAAATACAAATGTTTTTAAAGCTATCAGGATTTATTATTTTGATTTTAGCCTCTTCTTGTACGCCTAATTCTACAGGAAACTTTGCCTCCTATTTATATCTTACAGAAGCAGACTTAATAAATGTTTCATCATCTCAGGGAAGTGCTTCACATAATATTACAGATGCCTGGGTATATGCAGATGGTGAGTTAGTGGGAGTTTTTGAATTGCCGGCAAAAGTTCCTATTATTAGTGAGGGAGAAACTACCATAGAAATTAGTCCCGGAATTATGCTCAATGGTATTGCTTCAACAAGAATTATTTACCCTTTTTATGATGATTTGGTTTTCACTCTTGATATGGAAGCCGGTAAAGTAGATACATTGAATATGCATTTTGAATATAAAAGTAATGTACAGTTTGCTTTAATAGAGGATTTTGAAAGCGGAAACAGCTTTTCAAATATAGATAGAGTAACCGGCGAGAGCCCGAATGTATATGAAGGAAATGCTTCCGGTTTTGTAACTGTTGATACCATAAATTTTCAAATAAACTCTCAACTGATTGATGCAGTAAATCTTCCGGGAGGGGGAGTGCCTGTTTTTGCTGAAATTAATTATAAATCAAATGCCCGTTTTTTGGTGGGGATAAATACTATTTTTCAAGGTAACGAAAGAGAAGTGTTTATTTTAGGTATTAGTCAGCGTGAAAACTGGAATAAAATTTATGTAAATCTCACACCTCAAACCACACAATTCGGACAAGGGGAATATAGATTGATATTTAGAACAGAATTGCCGGCTGAAAGTGATGAAGCTATTATTTTTTTAGACAATATAAAGTTGTTACATTTATAAGCCTGAATACAAGTATAGTAAAAAGGCTTAGATTATGATATTGAGGAATGAATAAAAAAGTAAAACTTAACCCTGAAAAGAATCTTATAACTTCTCCTCCTCGCAGAGCAACGTATGTTTTTATAACATGGGATTGGATTGCAGCAGTCTTATCCTGGTCTATTCTTTTTTTATTTAGAAAGATATACATAGAGGGGAATCCGTTTTCTTTTGATCTTATGTTTGGGGATAAAAGTTATTTTGCGGGTATTTTGATCATTCCCCTCGCATGGCTTGCGCTTTATTACTTTAGCGGTACTTATTATACTAATATTTACCGAAAGTCAAGGTTAAAGGAACTGTATCAAATATTGATGCATACTCTTTTTGGTGTAATCGTTTTATTTTTTACTGTTTTACTGGATGACTTAGTTTTTGATAATCCGGTTAACTATTACCGTTCCGTTATTGTCTTGTTTGCTGCGCATTTCCTGTTAACTTTTACCGGTAGATTTTTAATATTGAATTATGCAAAAAGACAAATTCAAAGAGATGAAATTGGTTTTAACACTATAATTATTGGCGGAAATAAAAATGCGGTTGATTTATATAACTTTTTTCGTTCTGAAAAAAAGTCACTGGGGAACAGATTTATAGGATTTGTAGAAAGTAATGGTCAGCATCAAAACGGATTACAGCAGTATTTGGATTGCTTAGGTCACATTGATGAACTTGAGAAAATTATGCTATCTTACCCATTAGAAGACGTGATAATTGCCATAGATACTTCTGACCATGATAAAATAAGTAAGATAATGAATGTGCTGCGACGGCACAAAGTAGTTATAAAAATAATACCCGGAATTTATGATATTTTAGCAGGGTCGGTCAAAATGAATAATGTGATGGGTGCGCCATTGATAGAGTTGTATCCTGAAATGATGCCATTTCATCAGCGGATTATAAAAAGGGGGATAGACATTTTTGTATCCTTTTTTAGTCTTTTGTTTTTGAGTCCGGTTCTGTTGTGGGTGGCTTTAAAAGTTCGGAGTTCTTCTCCGGGGCCAATTTTCTATTCTCAGTTTAGGGTAGGTCTTGATGGTGAAGAGTTTAGGATTTACAAATTCAGGTCAATGGTGGTAGATGCAGAAACATCCGGACCGGCTTTGTCTTCATCAAATGATAGTAGAGTAACACCCTGGGGGCGCACTATGCGAAAGTGGCGATTGGATGAATTACCTCAGTTTTATAATGTACTTAAAGGCGAGATGAGTCTGGTAGGACCCAGGCCGGAAAGACAGTTTTTTATTGATAAAATAGTCGAAAAGGCTCCGGCATACAGGCATTTACAAAAAGTAAAGCCGGGAATCACTTCTTTGGGTATGGTGAAGTATGGTTATGCTGAAAATGTGGAACAAATGATTGAGCGTATGAAGTACGATCTTTTATATATTGAAAATATGTCCCTTTCAATAGATTTTAAAATTATGGCTTACACCATTATTACTCTTATTCACGGTAAGGGAAAGTAAATTTATTTATCTCTGTTTATAGTGAAATGTATCAACAAGTTAAGGCTGTCTTTAGCTTCAGATTCAGGAATTTTAGCTAAAATTGAAATAGCTTTTTCTTTGTGTTCATTCATTTTTTCGTTTGCATATTTAATGCCGTCACTTTTTACAACAAAGTCAATAACCTCCTGAACTTTTTTTGAATCCTGGCTTTGATTTTTAATAATGTACTTTATTTTTCTTTTAGTAAAAGAATCTGCATTCCTCAAGGCATGAATGAGAGGCAGGGTCATTTTTTTCTCTTTAATATCAATGCCTTTAGGTTTGCCAATATCATGATTTCCAAAATCAAAAAGGTCATCTTTTATCTGAAAAGCTATTCCGGCGTGCTCTCCAAATTGTTGCATGGTTGAGATTATCTCTTCGTCTTTTGTAGTGGATGCAGCTCCGGTAGCACAGGCTGCTGAAATTAAAGAGGCAGTTTTTTGTCTGATAATATCAAAATAAACACTTTCATCAATATCGAGTTTACGGGTTTTTTCCATTTGCAAAAGCTCGCCTTCACTCATTTTTTGAACGGCTTCAGATACCAGTTCAAGTATTCTGAATTCTTTATTATTAATGGCTAAAAGTAAGCCCCGGCTTAGCAAATAATCACCAACCAGAACGGCTATTTTGTTTTTCCAAAGTGCATTAATCGAGAAAAACCCCCTTCTTTCAAATGAATCATCTACAACGTCGTCATGTACTAATGTAGCTGTATGAAGTAATTCAATAAGAGATGCTCCATTATAAGTAGAATCATTAACGGAACCGAATGCTTTTGCAGAAAGAAAGACAAAAAGAGGTCTAATTTGCTTTCCTTTTCGCTTAATGATGTAATGGGAAATCTTATCTAAAAGCGGAACCTTACTCTTCATTGAATCTTTGAATTTTTGCTCAAATATTTCAAGTTCAGTGACAATAGGTTTCTTTATATCTTCAATTTTTATCGGCATTTTTTTCTGTTACGGTGCTAAAATACAGTTATTCTACGTTATTTGCTAAACTGTCTTTATTATTGTTTTATAAGTTTTTTTATATTTCATTTGTAAAAGCTTGAAAGGCTTAGTTGAAAAATATTTTGGTTTTTAAATTTTTGATTGAGTCTTTTGTATTTCTTTAAATATTAAAAATACTAAAATGATTGTAAGTGAAACTCATCACATAAGTGGTTCCGATGGTAAAACAATTTTAATTGATGTAAAATATTCCAATAAAAAACATCCATTGCCGATAATTGTTTTTTGCCATGGATTTAAAGGGTTTAAAGATTGGGGGCACTTTAATTTAATTGCAGATTTTTTTGCTCAAAACGGATATGTATTTGTAAAGTTCAATTTTTCTCATAATGGAACCAGGGTTGATTCTCCGGAAAGTTTTACAGATTTAGAAGCTTTTTCTAAGAATAATTTCTCCAAGGAACTTTTTGATACTGAAAAGGTAGTAGATTTTGTATGCACCTCAGAGTTCAGAGATAAATATAATGCTGATTTATCAAACTTAATACTTATGGGGCATAGCAGGGGAGGAGGCATAGCAATACTTCAGGCTTCCGGGGACGAAAGAATTAAGGCTTTGATTACCCTTTCTGCTATAGAAGCTTTTGGAAAGTACTGGTCAAAAGAGCAAATGGATAAATGGAAGAGAGAAGGTGTAATGTATATAAAAAATGCAAGAACTAATCAGGAATTACCAATGGATTATCAGATGTATGAAGACTTTTATAGAAATAAAGACAGATTAGATATTCCCAAAGCCGCCGGGAAAATGAATTGCCCCTGGCTAATTGTTCATGCTAAAGATGACTCAACTATTCCTTTTAATGCAGCAGAAAATATGCATAAGGCATGTGAAAAGTCTGAATTGATGTTATTGGATGAGGGAGGCCATACTTTTGGCGGCAAACATCCCTGGTTGGAGGATGAGTTACCTGCAGAGACGAAAGAAATTGTCGGGTTTTCACTAGATTTTCTGAAAAAAAGTCTCTAAAATCCGGTTTCAGAAGCAATTAGCTTTCCATCTGTATAGATAGGTAATACATTGTAAATATCAAAAGTCAGGCAATGTTCCATATCTCTTTGTATACCTAAGTGTTGTAACCTTTTGAAGTGAGCTGCTTGCTTTGCATAATCTAATAAACCTACTTTTTTAGCTTCAGTATACATGGACTTTGCACCTGTAATGCTATCTCCTTCGAGAATAAAATCGGTTTGTAGTTTTTCTGCTACAGCTCCGGCAAACAAGGTGTCTTCGAGGCTGAATTGTCCTTTCCATCCGGCGCAAAAAAGTATAGTGTCTGATTTGTTATTACTTAGCCATTTTACAACGGTAGAAAAATTAGTAAAAGAGCCCGTGATTATATTCTTCGCATTTTTTTTGGATATTTCAACGGCTTTAGTACCGTTAGTTGTAGTGAGCACTACAGTTTTTCCGTTGACAATATTTTCGGGATAATCAAAAGGGGAGTTTCCGAATTCAAAGCCGGGAGGTTTTTGCCCGTTTCTTTCAGCAGCATAAAGAATGTTTTCACCACTAATTTTTTTGCAGTCTTCTAAATCTTTAACCGGGATAACTGCATCTGCTCCATTATTTAGTATTGCAGAAATAGTTGAAGTTGCTCTGAATACATCAATCACAACTACATTTTTATTTTTAAAATCGGTAAGTTCAGAAAGGGAAGGTGTCAGACAACATTCCAGTGATGGTTTTTTCATACCTTAATTAACTTTCACAAAGGGTGGTTTAGTAATTTTAGCTCTCACATTTTTATTTCTAATAGCTATGAAGATGTCAGATTCGGAATCGATTGTCTTTTTATCTATATAACCAAGACCTATAGCTTCTTTTAAACTTGGTGATTGAGTTCCTGAAGTTACTTTACCAACTATTTCCTTATTTTCATTTAGAATATCATAACCTTTTCTCGGGATTCCTCTTTCAGTCATGACAAAGCCACTTAATTTTCTGTTTATACCTTCTTCCTTTGCTTTAAGGATAATTTCTTTACCGATAAAATCTTTTTGGGTTTTGGTAATCCATCCCAGACCTGCTTCCAGTGGATTCGTTGTATCATCTATATCATTGCCGTAAAGACAATATCCCATTTCTAATCTAAGTGTATCTCTGGCTCCTAAGCCTGCAGGCTTTAAGCCCATTTCACCACCTGCCTTCATTAAGCTTTCCCAAATTGCCGGAGCATAATCCGGTTTAAAATAAAGCTCAAAGCCACCACTGCCGGTGTATCCGGTACCGGATATAATTACATCCTCAAAGCCCGCAACTTTCCCAATTCCAAAATGATAAAATTTAATACTTTCAATATCAAAATCAGTAATTTTTTTTAAAATCTCAACTGCTTTAGGGCCTTGCAGAGCGAGAAGAGATATTTCATCGGATATATTTTTCAAATTAGTATCAAAAGTATTGTGAGATTGTATCCAGTTAAAATCTTTTTCAATATTTGAAGCATTTACTACCAGTAAAAACTTGCTTTCACTAAGGCAATAAACGATAAGGTCATCGATGATACCGCCATTTTCATTAATGAATGCAGAATATTGAGCCTTGCCGGGAATCAGTTTAGAAGCATCATTTGAGGTTACTTTTTGTATGAGATCTAAAGCTTGAGGCCCTTCAACTAAAAATTCGCCCATATGCGAAACATCAAATAAACCGGCATTTTCTCTTACGGCAAAGTGTTCATCCTGAATGCCGCTGTATTGAATTGGCATTTCGTATCCGGCAAACTCGGCCATTTTTGCACCTAATGATATATGTATATTTGTTAAAGCAGTTTTTTTCATTTCAAAAAGAATTTTAATTAAACATTTAAGAACTTAAATAGCATGCAAAACTACTAAATTAGATTCTTATAATTTACCAAGTTGAGTTTAGATTTGATTTTCGAAATTTAAAGATTATTTAATGAAAAATTATTTTTTAGCTTTGCTGTTTTAAATAGTGGAATGCTTTTTGCTTTAGAATTTTCATAATTAAACTCAATGCAACTATCAGATAGAATAACATTAAAAAACCTTGCAGACCTTTTAGGTGCAAAATATACAGGAAATGAAGAAATGTTGATAAGCGGCTTAAATGAAATTCATAAAGTGCAGCCCGGAGATTTGACTTTTGTAGATTTTGATAAGTATTATAATAGAGCTTTAAATTCTAAAGCATCGGCTATATTGATAAATAAAGAGATTGATTGCCCGGATGGTAAGGCATTAATTTTTTCTGATGACCCATTCAGAGATTTCAATAAATTAACGCATTCATTCAGACCGTTTAAGGCTTGTAACCGACAAATTTGTAATACGGCAGTTATTGGTGAAAATACGATTATTCAGCCCGGGGTTTTTGTAGGGGATAGTGTAGAAATTGGAAAAAACTGTGTTATTCATGCCAATGTAACTATTAATAACCACACTAAAATAGGTGACAATGTTATCATACATTCCAATACTGTTTTAGGTGCGGATGCTTTTTATTATAAAAAAAGAAATAACCAAGTAAAACCTTTCTATGATAAGCTTTTAAGTTCAGGTCGGGTAATTATTCAGGATAATGTTGAGATTGGCGCTTCATGTACGATTGACAGAGGTGTTTCGGGTGATACCATCATTGGAAAAGGTACTAAAATAGACAATCTGGTACATGTAGGTCACGGATCGGTAATTGGTGAAAATTGTTTGTTTGCAGCCCATGTTGGCATTGCAGGTAAGGTGATGATTGAAGATGATGTAATTTTATGGGGACAGGTAGGGGTATCTAAAGATTTAACTATTGGAAAAGGAGCGGTAGTTTATGCTCAATCCGGTGTTTCAAAGTCTTTAAAAGGGGGAAAAGTATATTTTGGAAGTCCGGCTCAGGAGGCAAAAACAACAATGAGAGAAATGGCCACTTTGCGATTACTCAGCAAACAATGGAACAGATTTACAGCTTTGTTTGAAAAATAAAACAGAGCTAAATGTATAATTAAAATTAGAAAAGAAGTTATTATTCTACTTTAGAAATAGACTTTGAGTATACAAGTTTATGTTCTTCGTCATATACTCTTACCATATAGATACCTTTTGGAAGATCATCCATATCAATTCTGAGATTATGCTGATTTTTACTTAAATGATGAGAACTCATTTTAGAGCCTAAAATATTATAAATTTCAACAGTAGAAGCAACTACATCCGGTAGTTTTTTAAACATCAGGTGGTCTCTTACCGGATTAGGATAAATTCTGAAGTTATCTCTATCCAAATTAGGCTTGTCCCATACTGAGCTGTAAACGTCGACAAATGCTTTATAAACAACAATTGTTTCAGAGTCTGCGCTATCAGCTCCTGTTTCATAAAGTCTTATTTGAACAGTTGCATCGCCGGCTTCAAAATTATTTGTAAAATGTACATCAATATTACCGGAAGAGTTTGCAGGTAATATAAAATCCCTTGAATCGACAGTATCAACCCAACACAAGTTTATATCACAAACCTGAGAGCCGGTACCTAACCAGGCAGATGGAGTATTATTTACAATTCTTTCCCAAACAACTGTAATGTCTCTGTCACTGTTATTGGTAACAGTAGCATATCCTACAACTTCATGTTGATTAGAGAAACCATAAACAATCACTGAATCTGTCGATACTTGAAGTTGCTGACCTAAGACAGAGTTTAGTGTAAGGAAAAATAAGAAAATAAAAGTAAAAAATGCCTTCATAGGAATACTATTTTGTGTAAAAATATAAAAAAAGATTGATAA
>REEL01000099.1 GCA_007695095.1 Chitinophagaceae bacterium
ATAAATTGTCAAAACTAAACGTATGAAATAATTATATTTTTCAAGCCTTATTTTTTTCAATTTTTTTATCGCAAATTAATTTTTAATCCACTGCATGCTATTGCTGTATGAAACGGGGGCTGTATTTTTTCACTAAAAACCAATTTTAATCACATAAAAAAAGCATGATGAAGTTGAACATCAATTTAAATGAATGGGTCATTTCAAACAGCAAAGTCTGTACAATCGTAAATGAATATGAAAGGGATTATGAAATTCAGAACAAGAATGGCTTAATATCAACAATTCCCAAAGCGATTATAGAAGCAAATGAACTCAGCATCGTAAATGGCAGTGTAACACTTTCGGAGGGTGTTTATGAACACTATGTTGTCCATGATGCACGGCATAAATCGCAAAAACTTTTTAATGATTTGTTCAGCAAACATGCAGCACACATTTTCAAAAACAAAAGCATTGTGTTAAGCCGGGCAGAATATTATCTGTTGCGTCCAGGTATTTTGGTAGGATAAGGGTGATATTTATAAAAAGGGTCGTATTTCCCTTTACTCACGTCAGCTGCATACGGTTCAGTTACCTCAAAATTCGTTTTTCTTTTCCCTTGTTTTTCCAAATCCTTTTTTTCTTTCTCCCATTCGGCAACAAAATCATTGAGCCAGGTGGGGCAGGCGGTTTAGCAGGGCGGGTCGCTTAGGTTTAAGATGTCTTCATCTTCGCCAATGGGAAAGCCTTCCATTTTTTTGAGTTCGGGTAGTTTTTTGCGTAATTCTTCGCGGAAGTAGGCTCTGCGTTCTTCTTCGCTATTAAATTCTTTACCCAGTACGATAATTTTATTTTCGTTGCTCATTTTATGTTAGTTTTAAAAATTTCAATACCAGCCGGCCTTTCAAGGTAGTCAGGTATTTTTGATTGGGGCTGGTAGGTTTATCCGGGATGGTCATGGTGAGCCAGCCTTTGTTTACTAAAGGCAGCATATAATTATCGTAGTTTTTCCTTTGATTCGTTACTCCAATACGGTTAAGTAGGGTTTCCCGGTCTTTCGGCTGATTTGCCATATCCAAGATTTTTTGCTCACTTTCGGCTATAGCACCAGCTATAGCACCAGCTATGGTACCAGCTATGGTACTGCTTATAGTACCAACTACTTCATCCGCCTGATTATCAATAGTATTTATATCTTCAGCTATGGTACCGGCTTGGATACCAGCTATGGCACTACCCATTACATCGTTATGATCGAGCAGACAATGTTCCATCAGTTTATTCAATATTGCATCAATGCTATCTAAGGTCGGTTTTAATTGAGTAGTATCAAGTGTAAACGGAGCTTTTTCCTTAAAAGCCGGGTGTTTAAAAAGTTCTACTTCAAAAAAAGTGCGGTCATCATCTGAAGTAAAACGTGGGGCAGACGAACCATTGTCTTGCAATGCTTTCAATATGGTTGGTATCCCGGTTGCCCGTCCTTCGGTGAGTCCCAGTTCTTTTAAGAATTCACCGAGTCTCCTGTTCCGATATCTTCGGCTACGAACCTGTCCCTGATTAAATGCTTCCAGACGGATAGACTTGTCAGGTCCACCATGATTGATAATGATAATTGAATTTGGATAAATCCGGATTTCGATAGGTTCTCTTTGCTGATAATCTCTGTGATAAAAGGCATTTACCAAGGTTTCTTCAATGGCTTGATAAGGATAACTGGAAATCCGAATGCTTTCAGCTTTATCTGCCGGCTTTATAACTTTTTCTTTTATCAGTTTATCTTTCAGATAGTTTAAAGTCCGGCTAATTTGTTCCGGAACAGGCCCTGTAAAGGGATCTTGTTCATAATGTGAACCTGCATCTCCATCAGGAAACTCCACTATTTCGACTTGTGTGTAAGGAAAAAAGTTTTCTGGATTTTCTGAAAAAAGCATCAAGCCTACATTTCTTGGAAACACATGTTCATTAGGGCCGGATATAAGCTCCATCTGTCCAAGCAACTCCAAGTTAGGAGTTTTACTCACCTGGTCTGCAAGACGGCTTTTTATTTTCAAGAGATAATTCTTCACAAGTAGCATAGAAATATCTTCAATTTGAGCTTTTGTATTGGCGCGGTCATCAAATGGCACTTGGTTTGCCAAAGAAATAAGCTCTTGTTGTTCCTCAAGATTCGCCTTTACGGAGTTAGCGTATTTGCGTATATAATGAAAATATCGCTTTCCCTTAGCAGTAATCATTTCCGGCACCAGATAAGGGCGGTTAGAACCGCCCGGTACCCAAAGAATCACAATCTGTTTTTCATCAACAGATTCAATAAAAAAATGAGGATGGTAAACGGGCTTCAGTAAATTGTTAAAACCAATCATTTTTTGCTGAATGTCTGCTATTTCAGTTGTTGTGAGGCCATTCACAGGCCTTTGGGCTGTTCGGGTAAGCTTATTTTCCTTTACCCCTAAAAGAATGTAGCCCCCTCCTATATTGTCAAAATCATTTGCAAAAGCACAAATACTTCGGTAGATCGCATCAGGGTTCCAGCCTTGCTTGAACTCAATTCGATCGGTTTCTACAGTACGTGCAGAAAGCAAATCTTCTATATTTACATGGATAGGCATTTTATTTATTGTTGCAATTTAAAATCAATTTTATTAGAGGCTATCTATTTCAAAATAATTCTAATCTTGTCTCGCTCTTTGCCTTTTGCTATATTGTCTATGTAAGTTCTAA
>REEL01000100.1 GCA_007695095.1 Chitinophagaceae bacterium
TCAACAGACGACCTGCTTGAGAATATTTTTAGGAATTTTTGCATTGGAAAGTAACCGCTACAAAACAACCAAAGAACAAACAATTAATAAACTTACTAAAAGCCTTTAATTAAGGGCTTTTTTTATTGGAAATCTAATGTCCCAAAAGTTTCATTAAAAGGTCTTGAAATTTCCCCGCTCTTTCGGATTTGTAATCCGAAAGTACTCCACGCCGTGGTTGTGTGTTATCACCAACCACATGTAATTTCAACATTTTTTTATCTGCCTCTTAAAAACCTTAACTCTCTTTTGTTTAACTTTCGCAAAAACTCCCAACCAACATTTCTATAAACTTCAACATAACCCCCGCTCTTTCGGATTTGTAATCCGAAAGTGTGCCCTTGCATTCGCTGGTATACTACGAGTGAATACGCTGATTATGCTCCGGAAATAAATAGTTCCGATACTAAAAAAAATTTCTTCTATGTTTTCAAAAGCAACTAAATTCTACTGTTAATTTACATGTGCTTTATCATTCTATGTATTGTTCTAATGTAGAGACGCGATTAATCGCGTCTCTACATTAGAACAATAATCTTCCCTTAACCAGCTCTTTCAAATTTGCAATCCGAAAGTGTAATCCGGGATTAAAAGCAAATTGCAAAACATTTAAATGAAATATTAAAAAGGTATTTAAATGCCTCTACTCTTTATTTTATTACAAAAAAATAAAATTCGTATCAGAAAAATTTAGTTTGAAAAAAAGACCTAAACGGTTCAATTAGGTTGTCTTGTCCGTGAGGGCAATACTGACAGGGGAAGAACTCATTCGGAGTGATGAATTTTGATCTTTTCAAAAACAACAGATAAGTGATTTGTTCGAGATAATCACCATAGCCAACCTCATCATCCAGGAGAACATGGGCAAAATTCCAGATTTTTGATATGAGACTTGATTCGTTACTCATTGATTATTTTTAAAAGTTTTTTGAATGTAAACAAACTTGGCCTTCTGCCGGATCCTTTTTCCATGCATTCTATTATATGATTTTCTTCCATTGATTTAATCAATCTTGATGCACTGGTTTTTGGCACACTTGAATACTGCTGAAAATCTGTTGTATTAAAAATAGGTTGCGAAAAAATAAAATCAAGACACTGAATGGCATATTGTGAATGTGTGTTATTTACCATTTCTAATTTCATTTGATCATAAAGTGCCAATATCTGACGTGTTTGTTGCATATTTTTTTCTGCCTGGTGAATAATCCCTCTCAAAAAAAAGATAATCCAACTTGTCCAGTCTCCATTATCTGATATTCCTTTCAGTGCGTCATAATATTGTGGTCTGTTACTTTCAAGGTATTGACTCATATAAAAAACAGGCTGATGAATTATTCCTTTGTGAAAAAGAAATAAAGGAATCAAAATCCTGCCAATACGGCCATTCCCATCCATGAAGGGATGAATAATTTCAAATTGTGCATGGACAATTGCTAATTGAACCATTACGTCCTTATCATCATAATGCAAATATTTTTCCCAATTATCGAGCGCTCTATTCATTTCCGGTACGGAAGGAGGTATAAATCGTGCATTTTCCACTTTAGAACCCGGTGTTCCAATCCAGTTTTGAATACGTCTGAAATTACCCGGGTCTTTACTTTCTCCTCTTACATCCTGTAATAAGATTTTGTGTATTCTTTTGATGCCATTCAAGCTAAGTGGTCTTTTTTCCATATTGTCTCTACCGGCAATTAACGCCCTTCTATAATTAATCACTTCCCATATATCCCCTTTTTTAGTTTCTTTCTTGTAATGGTGACCGGCTTCAAACTCCATCACTTCTTCAAGTGTTGCTTGCGTCCCCTCTATTTTTGATGATAATACTGCTTCTTGTGTCCGCAATGGGGACAACAATACATCAGGATTAATGACTGATAGAAGGTGTCCGTCATATTTTGCCACATAACGGTTTGCCTTTCCCATCAGCTCTACAAATGCAGACCAATCAAGGTTTTTTAGCGGTAGTTTATCGGGTATGAACGGTTGATTCATTATAGTATTTTTTAGTTAACCTTTGTTACCCACTGACGGGATACAAAAACTTTTGCGTTCCAAATATAGTGATTTTTGGAACAATAAAAATTTTGTTAACCATTTACCGAACACAAAATATTTTTCATTATCAAATCCGGTTATATTCATATAGAATTTACTCAATACGAGTAAAAATCTGCTCCAATTAACCCTTGCATTCGCTGGCATACTGCGAGTGAATACGCTGATTATGCTCCGGCAATAAATAGTTCCGATACTAAAATTGCAAAAAAATTCTTCTATGTTTTCAAAAGCAACTAAATTCTACTGTTAATTTACATGTGCTTTTTCGTTCTATGTATTGTTCTGATGTAGAGACGCGATTAATCGCGTCTCTACATCAGAACAATGATCTTCCCTTAACCAGCACTTTCAAATTTGTAATCCGAAAGTACTCCCCGCCATGGTTGTGTGTTATCACCAACCACATGTAATTTTTTTATCTGCCTCTTAAAAATCTTAACTCTCGTTTGTTTAACTCTCTTAAAAACTCCCAACCAATATTTCTATAAACTTCAATATAACCAAATTCTTCCCCAACAACATACCTTAAAGTTCCTTCCGGTTTCCTTGCTTGTTCCTTAAAAAGCTTGAAGTTCATCTCTCTGATTTCTTCAGGTGTCAGATTCTCTTCACTAATAGTAAGCTTAATCGTATCCGGTATGATTATTCCGGAATCTGTGTAAAAAATTGGAGGTTTAATGCTCAATTCACCTGTTTTTAAAGGTCTGATGACGTACGTCAGTGAAAACTCATGCGATCTTTCCAGATTGACGACACGGGTTGATTTTGACTGCGATGGCCCGGATGTGATGATAAAGTCATTTGCCTCTATAGATGTAAAAGAATCAACTTCTACATTCAAGAAATAGCTGAATTGTATTTGTTCGTGTAATTTGAGTTCTTTTTCAACTATCTGAATTTCTACTTCTTGTCCAAAAACAGAGTGGCATACAAACAAAAAAAGAGGCAGCAAAAATGGAAACAGACATCTTGATTTCATAAATTTTTCTTTAGTGGTTACTTTGATACTGTG
>REEL01000101.1 GCA_007695095.1 Chitinophagaceae bacterium
GGAAACCAATAGAAAAAAGGAGTTAGGAATTAAGACAGGAAAGCTGGCTGACCCATGTAAAGAAGTTGAAAGTAGAAAGTTTATAAAGTCTGAAAGGAATAAGGTAGAATTTTATGGAAAAATTATGAGGGAAAATATGCTTCGCAAGTCCCAAGAGCCCAAATTTCAAGAGCCCAATACCCAAGAAAAAGTAGGCACTATGCAGTTTATGGAAAAATTATGATTGCAAATGTATCTAAACTCCACACAGAAAGACCATAAAGAAGTCTTTTAGCAGAAGTAATGCGGCCTTTATTCCTGACTTGGGAGATCTGCTGCTTGAATCTTGCGTGAAAAATTTTACAGTTTTACAAAAAGAAAAAAAACAATAAAAGCAAAAAATAAAACTTTTTTAAACAAATAACATTCTAAAATACTTTGAAATTAAAAATAAAGTTTTTATTATTGATATAGATTTAGTAGTAATTACTTATAGTTTCTACTCTCTGATGTTTTGATAAAGTCACTATCTGTATCTATTTGCACTATCCCCCTGTTATCAAAAATTAGACTTGAAAGGTATTTTTAAAAATTAAAATTACGAATATGAAGTTACAAATCCATTTTTTACTGCTCATACTTGCATTCTCATTCATTACAAACAAAGCTCATGCATGGGAAATACCCGGTGTGCCACAACAGCCTCAATGGTTTATGCCCATAATGTTTGAAGATGCGACAGGGCAAAGAGATACGATATATCTCGGATATGATAGTACATCTACAGCACATTTAACTGGTTTTGATGCTAATTTTGAAACATGGAAGAACTTAGACACAAGTAAGTTTAATGTATATATTCATCAAGCAGGATTTTCACCTGAATTAGTAAAGTATGTAAAAGTTGTGGGCAACTATATACCTAATTACTCAATAAGGTTTGTAAAAGGCGTTTACCCCATTAAAATGAAATGGGTTGACTCACTGATGTATAGTTACAGGCTGCCCTATCCCGAAATTGAAGCGGGTAGGCCTCGGGCAAGAATTGATATGGCTTGTGAATATACAGGAGAACCAGGCTACTTTCCCTGTGGTATAGGTTTTGATATGCCGCCATATATCTTAAGTGACTATGATCATCCTGATTTTAATTCAGAAGCTTGGTATCCCCCCTATGGTTTGGTTCATTCAGACAGTATATATTTTGAAGGCTCAGGATTGTATTTAGCTCAAAATCCGCATTTTTCAAGTGATATTAGATTAACATTACGTCCACACAATGACCCGCTTTCAGTTAATGTTAAGGAAATTGATCCACGACAATTTAAAATATACCCTAATCCATTTGAAAATGATATTTATCTCACAAATAAGACAAACATACTTTCAAAATATAGCATTTATAATGTGTTAGGACGAAAACTGCAAACAGGAATATTAAAAGAAAATTCTAACAGAATTAAAATGGGTGATCATCCTCCGGGAATATACTATATCATCATACATCATGAAAACAATCATTTTACTCAAAAACTTTTAAAACTTTAAGCTATGAAAAATCTAATGCAAACTTTTGGTCTAATATTATTGCTTACTTTCACATTCTTTACAGACAAAGCTCATGCATGGGAAATACCCGGTGTGCCACAACAGCCTCAGTGGTTTATGCCTATAATGTTTGAAGATGCTACCGGGCAGAGAGATACTGTTTATTTAGGATATGACAGTACATATACAATGACAGGCTCAGGAGCATTTGATCCAAATTTTGAAATTTTACATCATTTGGATACATCAAAGTTTGCGGTATATTGGAAGATGGGATTGGGATGGCCAGAAGATAGTGTAAAAAAAATTGAAATTTCAGGTTATAATAAACCAAGTATTTACTTACAATTCAATAAAGGTGTTTACCCCATTAAAATGAAATGGGTAGATTCACTGATGTATAGTGACAGGCTGCCTTATCCCGAAATTGAAGAGGGGAGGCCACGTGCAAGAATTGATATGGAGTGTCGCGGAGAGCCTGGTTACTTTCCTTGTGGCGTTGGCTGGGGCATGCCACCATATATTTTAAGTAACTATAATCATCCGGACTTTAATTCAGAAGCTTGGTACCCCCCCTATGGTTTGGTTCATTCGGACAGTTTATATTTTGAAAGTTCAGGGATGTATTTAGCAGACAACTCTGTTTATGAACCTCGAATAGAACTCACTTTAAGACCACACAATGACCCGCTTGCAGTAAATGTTGAAGAAATTACTCAACAGTATTTGAATATATATCCGAATCCATTTGAAAGTACATTTTATGTTGAAAATCAATCCGGTAAATCTTTAGTGTACACTATTTACAATGTTTTAGGTAGTAAACTCTTATCCGGCAAGTTAAATGATATTACAAACCGCATTACATTAAGCGATTATCCTGCAGGGGTTTACTGGATCAGAATACATCATGAAAATACTCATTTTACTCATAAACTTTTAAAACTTTAAGCTATGAAAAATCTATTGAAAATTTTCAGTTTCTTTTATATTTTTTTGTGCATCTCTTTTGATGTAAATAGTCAGGTTAGTTCAAGAAATGGATATTGGTTGCCTGTTCATGACACTACTAAAATTTTGCTTGTATATGCAGAAGATACAAGCATATCCTCTGATACAGGAACTACACAATGGCCACTTGGTGAGCTTCCAATCAATCCGGATAAATACTTGTCTCATGAAATAACTAATCCAGCGACCTTAGGTTATATTAGTCGTTATTTTTATCTTGCATCATTTGGAAAGTATATTGTGCTGGGAGATTATATGGATACAATTGTATCTGTGAGTTCATCTAATAATGATAATGTTGTTATCAATTTCATAAATAATCTTCCAGGGTCTGATATTTTCACAAAAAACGGATTATCGTTGCATTCCGATGACTTTGACCAATGGGAACATTCCCCCACTGTCCGTAGCGCCCTCGCTACGGACTATTTCATAAAAACCGCAATCATAAAAAACTGCATATCCTGCCGCTCGATTCCAACGAGGAGCCTTGTTAAGGATTCCATAAACTAAGGACACTATATTTTTTTATATCAATTACTGATTAATTTTTTATATTTGAACTATGGCAGGCGGATATAGAATTCACAATCAAAAAGAATTGCATTTTGTAACCTTTCAAATAGTTGAATGGATTGATCTTTTTACAAGGCAACTTTATAGGGACGAAATTATAAGCAACTTCCGTTTTTACCCTGATACGCAAGGATTAAACATTCATGCTTATGTAATCATGTCCAATCATCTGCATGCAATTCTTTCGGCTACACAACCCAAAAATGATTTGAGTTCTATCATCGGACGTTTTAAGAGTTACACTTCCAAGCGGTTAGTAGAATTAATCACTGAAGGTCCTGAAAGCCGGAAAGGTTGGATGCTAAATTTGTTTGCGCATCATGCTGAAAGCCAAAAAAGAAGCAAGAATTTTCAAGTTTGGACACACGACAACCATCCAATTGAATTGGATACACCAGAAAAGTTCAGGCAACGACTGGATTACATACATAACAATCCGGTAAAAGCCGGGATTATTGACAAACCTGAAGATTATCTTTATTCAAGTGCCAGAAATTATGCAGACTTACCTTTTCTGTTTAAAGTAGATTTGGTAGATGAATTGCTGGCAAATTTAAGACCGGGAAAGTATGACTGAATAAACAGTAAAATTGAAAGCCTTAGTATCATGTCTTGTCCGTAGCGAGGGCGCTACGGACAGTGGGTCGCTTAGAAATTAATATAATGTTAAATAGCGAGCACAAAAAATCATATCCTTTTAAAATCAAAACTCCCATTCGCATAACCTTATTAAATTTTCTTTAATGGATTTAT
>REEL01000102.1 GCA_007695095.1 Chitinophagaceae bacterium
CTATTTAGTGTAGATACTATTGCAATAATTTTAATTGAATTAATAGATTAAACAAAAAAAGAGCCGGAAATTTTTCCGGCTCTTTTTTGTTATAAAGATTTTTAGAGCTTAAAAAGCTCCTTTTAAATCGACTACATTTCTGGTTAAGTCTTCCATTTCTTCTCTTTTTCTTATGAGGTGATCTTTGCCTTTGTAAACAAATACTTCAGCAGGTCTTAATCGGCTATTATAATTAGATGACATGGCAAATCCATAAGCTCCCGCATTCAAAAAAGCAAGAAAATCTCCTTCTCTGACTTCTTTTAATTTCCTGTCAGAAGCAAAAGTATCAGTTTCGCAAATGTAACCGGCTACTGTATATATACGGTCTTTTCCAATTGGGTTAGAAATATTGATTATTTGATGAAAGGCATTGTAAAACATGGGACGCAGCAAGTGATTAAATCCACTGTTAACACCTGCAAAAACAGTAGCCGTTGTATGTTTCACTACATTTGTTTGTACACAAAAGATACCGCTTTCACTTACTATATACTTACCGGGCTCAAACCATAATTCAAGCTCCCTGCCATATTCTGAGCAAAACTCCTTAAACCGTTTGCTTAGCTTTTTTCCTAATTCTTTAATATCTGTTGAAATATCGTCGTTTTTATAAGCTACTTTAAATCCACTCCCAAAATTCATGAACTCTAAGTCTTTAAAAGTTTTAGCAGCATCTAATAAAATCTCTGCACCCTGCAAGAAAACATTTACATCTAAAATGTCAGATCCGGTATGCATATGCAAACCATTAATCTTAATATTTGTGGATTTTGCAATTCTCTCTATGTGCCTTAACTGATAAATGCTGATTCCAAATTTAGAGTCAATGTGTCCGGTAGATATATTTGCATTACCTCCGGCCATAATATGCGGGTTTATGCGAACACAGACAGGAACACTGTCTCCATATTCACTTCCGAATTGTTCTAAAATAGAAAGATTGTCAATATTGATGATTACACCAAGTTCAACTGCTTGTTTGATTTCTTCAAATGAAACACAATTTGGGGTAAAAATAATATCCTCAGGAGCGTAGCCTGACTCCAATCCTAAAATCACTTCACCTATAGAAACAGTATCCAGACCGGCACCTAATTTTTGGATAAATTTTAATACATTGGGGTTTGTCAGGGCTTTACAGGCATATTTAAGTTTTAATTTTAAATCAGGGAAAGCGCTGTTTAACTCTTTATATCTTTTTTCAATTATGTTGCCATCATATATATAAACAGGTGTGCCATATTTTTGGCACATGTCTATCACCGGGACTCCACCGTGCAGGTAAAGGTTGTTTTTTAATTCCATTGTAATTTTTTTATCGGGCTGTAAAAATAAGTTTTGTAAGATTATTAGCAGAAAAAAAGAAAGTTAAGCGTTTAGTCATTTGTTTTTATGTTTGCTTTTTTGAGAGCAGCTGCCATACCATCTCTAGAAGGTACGTTTTTGACAATAAGTAAAACGGCAGGAATGCAAAAAAGTAAATACCAGTAACTTTGGGTTGACTTCAACAAATAAATATTTGCAATTATCACTATAGTAGATATTACATAGATTATTAATCGACTGTTATAATAATCATCCAGATGTAAGTCAATTGTTCTTTTTGTAGAAAAGCGTTTTAATAAGCGTTCGGAAACATAATGTGCTGCAAAAAGGAAACTCAGACTTAAAAAAGCAACTACAAAAATTCCGCTTTCTGAGGTGCCAACATATTTACCTGCGTTCATAAATGCCGGGAAATAGGTTTCGGCAAAGATAAATAATAGTCCAATGAACACGACTATGCACATAACACTTATGTAAAACACTATAAAAATAGTGGAGAATGTGTTTTCTAATAACTTAAAGGGATTGGATGATTTTTTCATAATATTGGGCAAAAATACTATTATTTACAAGATTTTGAAAACATCAACATAGGGATATTTGTATTATAAAGGCAACTATTAATTAATACATTTTAACAAAACGGCTAAGTAATGTTTATTATTAGTGCAAAAATTATTGACGGTCTAAGATGGAAATTGTAAGTTAAAAGCATTTTTCAGAAATGATTGGGTTGATTATACTTGTAGAAAAGTATTTTAAAACCTAATTTTACACCTCCAAAAACAAGAAATTATGGCAATACAAGAAAATTACAAAACGATATTAGACAATGCTTTAAAAGCAAATAAGGAAAGAGTATTCTATGCTCAATACCCTGAGCACCCTAAGGCTTATGGTGAAGATGCTACTAAAAAGGCGTTGGATAACTTCCAAAACATGCTGAATAAAAAGTTTACTACTTTAAAACAAGCTGAGGCCTCTGATTTTAAAGGAGAGGAAGTTTCCCCTTATACAAATGACCCTTTAAATGTAAGCTATCCGATTTATGATGCTGATGAGATAATTGGTCACACTCACAAAGCTTTTGAAAGTTGGAAAAAAGTATCTGTGGAAAAAAGATCGGAGGTTTTGATTCTTGCTTTAGAAAAAATTAAAGAAAAGTTTTTTGAAATTGCCTTTGCAACCATGCATACAACGGGTCAATCTTTTATGATGTCTTTTCAGGCGTCAGGGCCACATTCAGCTGACAGGGCGCTGGAAGCTATGGCAATGGGTTATCAGGAACTTTCCAGATTTCCTGAAGAATTGAACTGGAAAAAGCCAATGGGAAAATTTGATGTTGAGCTTAAAAAGAAGTTTAAGCCGGTTCCCAAAGGAATTGGTTTAGTGATTGGTTGCTCGACATTCCCGGTTTGGAATAGTGTCCCCGGCATTTTTGCCAACTTGATTACAGGCAACAGCGTAGTTGTGAAACCACATCCCGGTGCTGTATTACCTATAGCTATTGTAATTGCTGAAATACAATCTGCATTATCTGAAAAAGGCCTTGATCCTAACACTGTGTTTTTGGCAAGCGATACTAGCGGAAATTTGATTACTAAAGATTTGTGTGAAAGAAATGAGATTCATTTAATTGACTATACCGGCGGTCCGGGATTTGGTGATTATGTAGAAAACCTTAAAGGTAAAAGTATTTTTACGGAGAAAGCGGGTGTGAATTCCGTAATTCTTGACTCTGTAGCTAATTTAGATGAGGTGCTTCAGAATTTATCTTTTGCAGTTTCGCTTTATTCCGGTCAAATGTGTACAGCTCCGCAAAACTTTTTTATTCCTGAAACAGGCATTAATACAGCAGAGGGAAAAGTGGACTACAATACAGTAATTGAAAAGTTAAAAACCCAAATTAGTGGTTTGGCAAATCACCCCAAAATGGGTGCAGGAACATTAGGAGCTATACAAAACCCTGCAACACTTCAGCGTGTTAAAGAAGCAGAAAGCATGGGAGCAAAAGTTATTTTGAGTAGCAGCCCGGTAAAAAATGAAGAATTTCCAAATGCCAGAACGGTTTCTCCAATAATATTGGAAGTTTCAGAAGAGCAGATGGACATCTTTGCTCAGGAGCTTTTTGGTCCGATAATCGTAGTTGTAAAAACTAAAAATACGAATCGTTCTATAGAGTTAGCCAGAGATTTAGCCGGTCGTCAGGGTGCTATTACCTGTGCCGCTTACACAACAGATGATAAGGTAGCTGAGAAAATAGAAGCTGAGATGGAAAAAGTATTTGCTCCGGTTTCATTCAACTTTACAGGACCTATTTGGGTAAATCAGCATGCTGCCTTTTCAGATTTTCATGTAACAGGTGGTAATCCGGCAGGAAATGCTAGCTTTACAAATCCTGATTTTATAAACAGAAGATTTGTATGGGTTGGGCATCGTTATAAATCTTAATTGATAAAAATTAGTTGATAGGCTCAACTTTTTATAAAAATTTAAATATTTTAAACCTTTTTTTGAACCAAATTGATAACCCTTTGTTATTGACGTATAAAAAATTATTAAACATGAATACAATGAAACATTTTTCAGCAATTGCAATTCTCGCATTTTTATTTACAGCATGTGCTGAAGCTCCCAAGAGTGACCAGGCCGAAGTTGGCGATCGATTAGACTTACCGGATACTTCTTTAGAAGCCATGGTATTGAAAGTAGACACAGATAACAGCTATGTTAGCTGGATAGGTACTAAACCAACCGGATCTCATAATGGTACAATTAAAATCTCACACGGTAAAATGTCTATGGAAAATGATATTTTAGTTGGTGGTGACTTTACAATTGACATGAAAACACTTAAGGTATTGGACATGGACGAGGAGAATAATGCAAAATTAGGCGGACATTTGATGTCAGAAGACTTTTTTACTGTTGAAGAATTTCCAACAGCCAAGTTTGAATTGGTATCTACTACCCCTTTAACTGAAGAGCAAATTGCAAATATTGAACACGATGAGACTTCAATGGCGATTAGAGATGTTACTCATAGAGTTACGGGCAACTTAACAATGATGGATAAAACCAGAAGTGTAACTTTCCCTGCCAGAATTAACATTTCAAATGATCGTATGGAAGCTGTAGCAAATTTTAATATTGACAGAACGGATTGGGGAGTTACTTACGGAAGTGACCGCTCATTGGGAGATAACTTTATTCGCCCCACTGTAAACATCGGATTGAATATTAAAGCAGAGATTGAAGACGTAGTTGCTTCTAACTAATTTTTAATTATAGATATATGAAAGGTCGGCTGATATTCAGCCGGCCTTTTTTGTGTTCCGGAATACGGATATTGATTAGAGATAAAAAATGTAATATTTCGAAACTTTTTTCGGAGGTCGCCGTAAACATTGGCAACCGAATTTTTAACCGAAATAAAAGTTTATGAAAAAACTATTTACTCTCTTTAGCTTATCTGCAGTCTTATTATTTTTTAATGATGTTAAAGCACAAGAGGTTGGTTTTGGAGTGGGTACAAGTAATTACTTTGGAGATCTGGGCAGACAGGGTATGGGTAATTCTTATGTGAGTGATTTGTGGATAGAAGAAACCAAACCATCTTTTACTCTTTTTTACAGATATAGTTTTTTAGAAAGGTTTGCTGTCAAATCATCATTAAGTTTAGGATGGATTGGTGCAGATGATGCGCTTATTTCAGATGTTGAAAGAGGAGATGATGCATGGTTCAGACAATACAGAAATTTACATTTCAAATCACATATTTTTGAGTTAAGTGTTATGGGAGAAGTGAATATTTTGCCTTATGCACCGGGAAGCTACAGAGATAGATTTACACCTTATATAACCGGAGGCATTTCTGTTTTTCATTTTGATCCTAAGGCAGAGTATAATGGCGAATGGGTGAGATTACAACCTTTAGGTACGGAAGGTCAGAATACTCCTGAATATCCTGACAGACAAAAATACTCATTAATTCAGCCTGCTATTCCTTTGGGATTAGGTGTGAAGTACAATATAAATAACAATTTGATTTTAAACTTTGAGGTTGCACACCGATTTACATTTACAGATTATTTAGACGATGTTAGTTTAGATTATGTAGATAGAAGAGTGTTTGACAATAATTATGAAACAGAAAGAGCTGATATGATTTTTGCATTAAGTAACCGCTCAGGTGAAGTTGATGTGGAAGGAGTTGACAGAAATGTGACAGCTCCCGGACAACAAAGAGGAAATCCGGCTGGGAATGATGCTTTTGTTTTTACAACTATTTCTTTATCGTATTATTTCGGAAATCCGAATAACAATTTCACCGACCCGAGGATGATGAGAAGACATCGCCTTCGTTGGTAAAACTCGACTTTTTCATTGCGATTGTTTTTGGGTTTAAAGGGCTCTTTCATTTTTGAAAGAGCTCTTTTTTTATAAGGGATCTACATCTATGCTAATTTCAAATCGTTTGTCTCTGTATTGATGTTGAATTTCCTCAAAGTAAGCCTTTATATCTTTTTTAAGAGCTTCATTTATGGCCTGATTTTTAGGACTTTTAATGAGTAGGTTTTTTAAATATTTACCTTTAATTCTTTTGACAGGAGGATCGGCCGGACCTAAAACGTGTATGTTTTTATTTGAGGATAAAAAATAAGCCAGACGTTCACAAAATTTATTAAGCAGATGAACATTGCGGTGTTTGACAGTTAATTTTATCAGTCGGCAAAAAGGAGGATATAGAAAATCTTCTCTTGATATAAGCTCTTTTTCTACAAAATCTTCATATCTGTCCTCCTTAAGGTATTGCAAAATATAGTGCCCTGTTTTATAGGTTTGTATAATTACTTTGCCCTTTATCTTTTTTCTACCGGCTCTACCTGCTACCTGTACAAGAGTTTGAAAAGCTTTTTCTTCAGATCTGAATTCAGAAAATTGCCAAAGCTGGTCAGCTAATAATATACCGACAACTTCTACATTTTCAAAGTCAAGCCCTTTGGTAACCATTTGTGTTCCCACTAATACATCCGCTTCATTATCCCCGAATTTTTGTAAAATATTTGAACTCCCGTGTTTTTTTCTTGTAACATCCTGATCTAATCTGAGCGTTTTAACTCCTTTAAGATGAAGGCCCAAATCTTCTTCAATTCTTTCAGTGCCAAATCCTTTCAGGGATAAATTTTTACTGCCGCAATCAGGGCAGGAAACAGGCACAGCCGTTCTGTAATTGCAATAATGACATTGCATTTTTTCCTGCAGCTTATGGAAATTTAATGAAACATCACAATGTTTACATTCCGGAGACCATCCGCAGTCCATGCAATTTAGACTGGGTGCATACCCTCTTCGGTTTTGAAATATAATAGCCTGACGCTTATTGCTTATCGTTTTTTCTAATTCACGAACAAAAGTATCTGTGAAAGGGCTGTAAAATTGATTATTTTTGATACTATCCGGAATAGAAACTAATTGAATTTCAGGCATTTCTACACCTCCATACCGATTCAACAGCTTTATGCAGGTAAATTTGTTAAGTTTTGTATTGTAAAGACTTTCAATGGAAGGAGTAGCAGAGCCTAATAAAACAGGCGCTTTTAGCATAGAAGCTAATACCAAAGCAGCATCCCGGGTGTGATATCTTGGAGCCGGATCTTTCTGTTTAAATGAACTATCATGTTCTTCATCAATAATGATGATGCCCGGTTTTGTTATTGGTAGCCAGAGTGCTGAACGTGCGCCTATAATTAAAATAGGTTCACCGTTAATCAGTTTATACCAAATTTCTGTACGCTCATTCTCGTTAAACTTTGAATGATAAATAAAAAGCTTATCCCCAAAATGCTTTTTTAAACGAAAAACAATTTGTTGTGTAAGAGCTATTTCCGGTAGAAGATATAGTGCTTGTTTTCCCTGATCCAATTGCTCTCTGATCAGCTCAATGTAAACCTCCGTTTTGCCACTCCCGGTAACTCCAAATAAAAGTGCCGGTTTATCTTTTGCGAAAGAGTCTTTTATTTTTTTAAAAGCATCAGTTTGTTCCTCACTTAAGATTACCTCCTTTTCTGTGATATACTCCCCTTCAAAATCAAAACGGGAAACAATTTTCTCAATAGTTTTAATCAAACCTTTCTCTTCCATTTTTTTCAATGTTGAGAGGTCTGTATCGGCGCGTTTTAAAAGATCTTTTTGTTTTAATGGTAAAAATTTATCTTTTTGAGAGAGTAAAATCAATAAAATAGCTTCCTGTTTTGGAGCCCGGCTAAGACTATCCAACGCATCATGTAATAATTCTTCTTTGCTGAATTTCTCATCAAGGGAAATATATTTTTCAATTCTGGGCTTATACCTTTCCTTTAGTTTGGTATCTAAAATGATAGCATCTTTTTCCCGAAGTTTATTAAGAATGTTTAAAAAATGCTTTTTCCCTAGAATACTTTCAACAGATGAAAATTCAATATATTCATTATCAGCCAGAGCATCTAAAATCATATTTTCATCAACAGTAAACATTGTACTTTCTCCAATGAAATAAGGGTTTGCCCGAATTGTAGTTTCACTATCCAGCCTTAAACCGGCAGGTAAGGCGATTTTCATGACTTCTCCGGGCTCACAGGCATAATAATTCCAAATCCATTCCCAAAATTTAAGATATAGCTCAGGAACAACAGGAGCCTCATCCAAAATAGATAAAATTGATTTTACCTTTTTAAAATCCGGTCTTTGGAAATTTATATCAAAAACGATTCCCGCATATATTTTTTTTGCCCCAAATGGGACTTCTACCCTTGAGCCTTTTGAAATATAACTATTGAGTTCTATTGGTACAGCATAAGTGTACAAACCCGGAGCAGCAAGTGGTAATATTACCTTTGCATACATTTGCTGATTTATTTTTTCTCCGGAATTTTCCATTAGAGTTGAAGGCTTAGGTGATTATTTTTTCCCGTTCAAAAGGAATTGTCTCATCAAAAATATAGCGATAAGTGATGTGTACTTTAGTTATTTTGCCACCCAAATTTTCAGCAACCCGCATCATTTTAGGATTAAAATCTCCTATCCATGTCATTTGCATCTCTTCATATTTATTCCCTTTTTGGACGATTTTATCTGCTGCCATTATAATTCCGCCTTCGACTCCTTTTCCTTGAAATTCAGGTGTTACGCCAAAGACCATTCCAAAAATTTGTTTATTGGTACCCATTAATTTGTGGTATAAGTACTTAAGTTTTCCAATAAAATTCATTTTACCATTCACATATTTAAAATACTGATTGAGTTCCGGCAACATTAAAAAAACAGCTATAGGTTCTTCCTTATAATAGCCAAACCACATTAAATCTTCAACGATTACATCTTTCATACTGTTCATAAGACCAACGGCCTGCGATTCAGTCATTTTTTTAAATCCGGGATGATTTCCCCATGCTTTATTATAAACTGTAAGAAAATCTATGGCATACTTTTTAAGATTTTTCTTTTGAATATGCACAAAACGGTAGTTAGGATCATCTTTAAAAGTAGCGGCTCTTTTCATGTAAACTTCAGGCCTCGGATCGGCTACCTTAACTCCATAAGTAAACTGTTTGAAGTATAATTTAAAACCATAATTTTCAAACAATTTTTTATAATAAAGGGGGTTGTAATTCATCCCATACAGAGGTGGTGTGAAGCCTTCAACCAATAGCCCCCACCAGAAATTTCGTTCCCCAAAATTTATCGGACCGTCCATTGCATTAAGTCCTCTTTCTTCAAGCCATGTTTTGCATTTGTCGAAAAGGATATTTGCTGCATCCTGATTATCTATACAGTCAAAAAAGCCCATTCCGCCAACGGCTAATTTCCCTTTGGAAGGCTTTTCATTTGATACAAAAGCAGAGACTCTGCCTATATACTCGTTTTTTTCATCTAAAAGTAACCAACGTATAGCTTCGCCATTGCGAAATTTTTTGTTTTTCTTAGGGTTAAAAACGTTTTTTATATCGTCATCCAGAGGGCGAATATAATTGGGGTCATTTTTGTAGAAATTTACCGGAAACAACAAAAAATCTTCCTCGAGTTTTTTATTATTAACTTCTATTATCTGCATTTTGTTCGGATATTTTTGGGGTAAAAGTAAGAAATCAAAAGTAATAAAGAATTTGGCTCATGCCTAACAAGTTTAGTGTCAAATTTCTTGAGCAACTAAAATAAAACATTCATAATTATATTGTAACTGTTACCTTATGAAGTAAAGCTAAATATAATCAGCGAAAAAAATCAAAAAAGAAAAAGCGAAAAAAGGATTTTTTTTATAAAATATCCTTTTATGTATGTAAATTTGCGTCCGATTTTAAAAACGTAAAACACTGTTGATGGCAAACATAGGTAAAGTAAATCAAATAATTGGTCCGGTATTAGATATTAGCTTTGATGGAGAGGGAAACAAGCTTCCTGAAATCTTAACAGCATTGGAAGTTACTAAAGATGACGGACAAAAAGTGGTACTGGAAGTTCAACAACACTTAGGTGAAAACAGGGTTCGTGCTATTGCAATGGATTCTACTGAAGGACTTCGCCGTGGTATGGATGTCATTGACCAGGGCAGGCAAATAACTATGCCGGTCGGGGACGAGATAAAGGGTAGATTATTTAACGTAACGGGTAATGCTATCGATGGAATAAATGAGGTCGAAACGAAAACCAGACGTTCAATTCACAGTAAGCCACCGGTTTTTGAAAATTTATCTACTGAAGAAGAAGTTTTATACACCGGAATCAAGGTAATTGATCTTATTGAGCCTTATGCTAAAGGTGGAAAGATTGGTTTGTTTGGGGGAGCCGGAGTAGGTAAAACGGTTTTGATACAGGAGTTAATTAATAATATTGCCAAAGCATATTCCGGGTTATCTGTATTTGCGGGAGTTGGAGAGCGTACAAGAGAAGGTAATGATTTGTTGAGAGAGATGGTAGAGTCCGGAATTGTTAACTACGGAGAAGGATTTTTAGAGTCTATGGAAAAAGGTGGTTGGGATTTAGATAAAGTGGATGTTGAAAAGCTAAAAGAATCTAAAGCAACTTTCGTTTTCGGACAGATGAATGAGCCACCGGGAGCTAGAGCAAGAGTTGCACTTTCCGGTTTAACATTAGCTGAATATTTTAGAGATGGAGATGAAGGAGATGCAGGTGGAAAAGACATTCTTTTCTTTATTGATAACATTTTCCGATTCACTCAGGCAGGTTCTGAGGTTTCTGCATTACTTGGCCGTATGCCTTCAGCAGTTGGTTATCAGCCAACGCTTGCTACAGAGATGGGGTTAATGCAGGAAAGGATTACTTCAACAAAAAGAGGTTCAATCACATCAGTGCAGGCTGTTTACGTACCTGCGGATGATTTAACTGACCCGGCGCCGGCAACAACTTTTGCCCACCTTGATGCAACCACAGTACTTAGTCGTAAAATTGCTGAGTTAGGTATTTATCCTGCTGTTGATCCTTTGGATTCTTCTTCCAGAATTTTATCACCGGATATTGTAGGACATGAACATTATAATACAGCACAAAGAGTAATTCAAACACTTCAAAGATATAAAGACCTTCAGGAAATTATTGCGATTTTGGGTATGGAGGAGTTGTCAGAAGAAGACAGAATGGTTGTTTATCGTGCTCGTAAAGTTCAGCGTTTCCTTTCTCAGCCTTTCTTTGTAGCGGAACAGTTTACAGGATTAAAAGGTGTGTTAGTGCCAATAGAAGATACAATCAAAGGTTTTAACATGATTATGGATGGCGAGTGTGATGAGTATCCGGAAGCAGCTTTCAACCTTGTTGGATCAATTGAAGAAGCTATAGAAAAAGGTAAAAAACTACTGGAGCAACAGTAATATCAGTTTTAAGCTGATTTAAATAAGAAAAATAATATTAAGTATATGAAATTACAAGTGTTAACACCCGATAAAGTTATCTTCGAAGGAGAGTCTAAAGGAGTTCAGCTTCCGGGAATTAACGGCTCGTTTGAAATACTTGAAAATCACGCTCCAATTATTTCTGCATTGGCTCATGGAAAAGTTAGAATAACGAAAGCCGATGGTTCTGTTGAAAACTTATTGATAAAAGGTGGGATAGTAGACTGCCTTAAGAATAAAGTAATAGTACTTATTGAAGGAATTCAGGAAAAGAAAGACGAATCAAATAAATAAACTACATTGATTTTATGCTTGTCAATGTAATCTGTCCAAAGAGTAAATAAATCCGGTTTAATGATTTTTTCTCAAAAAAATGCAATTAAATAGTTCATATAGAAAAAATTAATTATGCCGAAGTGCTTCTCTGAATATGTTTATGTAAAAAACCTTTATTTAAAAGAAAAATATTGAATAATCACTTGATTTATTTTGCTTTTTTCTTGATTAAATTGATAAGTATATCTTAAATTTGCTCAAATTTTACAATTCTGTGACAATAGAGTTAAAGTACGCATAGATATGAAAATTAAAAAAATAATAGCTTCAATCATTTTTGCCGCCTTGATAACCGGTAATTTATTTTTGTTGAACGCTAACGCTCAGGATGGAGCAATGGACCCTACGGAGGAATCTGTATATGAGGAGTTTGAGTCTGCAGAAGAACCTGCAGAGGAATTTGCTGATGCTGAGATAGGGCCTGACATAGAGCACGGGAGACGTTTGTTTTCCAGTCAGTGTGCCAGTTGTCATGGCATTAACAGAGCTTTAATAGGACCCAAAATGTATGGGTCAGAAGACAATTGGGAAAACAGAGATGATTTATATCGCTGGGTGCGTAATTCTCAGGAATTAATAAGAGAAGGGCACCCCTATGCTGTACAGATTTTTGAAGAGTGGAATCGTTCTGTGATGCCTGCTTTTCCATTGTTGTCGAATGATGATATAGATGCTATTTTTGCCTATGTTGAACATGAGGCCACTTATGTTCCTGATGATGTAGCGCTTGATATAGACTTAATAGGTGTGCCTGCTGATGATGCCTTCACAACTACCTTTTTGATAGTACTTGTTATAGTACTGATTTTCACTTCTTTAATTCTTTATAGAATTACGATTGTACTTGACCGTCTTGCAAAAGAAAAAGAAGGTGAGCCAATCCCTGTGCCGGTTCCATTCTATAAAAGTAAAAAGCTAGCGGTGACTATCGGATTGGTTGTTATTATCTTTTTAGGATACAATGTGGTCGATGGGGCTATAAATTTAGGTCGTCAGCAAGGATACGCACCAACACAGCCAATTAAATTTTCTCATGCATTACATGCCGGAGTTCATCAGATAGATTGTCAATATTGTCATGGTGGTGCAGCGAAAGGCAAGCATGCAAACATACCTGATGTAAGTCTTTGTATGAACTGTCACGCAGCAATAAAAGAAGGGCCGGAATATGGCGAAACTGAAATTGCAAAATTGATAGAGTATTGGGAAACAGGAACGCCCATTAAATGGGTAAGAATTCACAATTTGCCGGATCACGTATATTTTAATCATGCTCAGCATGTGAATGTTGCAGGACTTGATTGTCAAAGTTGTCACGGACCGGTTGAAGAAATGGACGTATTGTATCAGCATGCCAGCTTATCTATGGGTTGGTGTATTGATTGTCATAGAACATATGATGCCGATTTTCAGAATAATGAATATTATGAGATATATGAAAGGTATCACCAGGAATTAAAATCAGGAGATAGAACAAGAGTAACTGTCGAGCAGATTGGTGGAACAGATTGTCAGTCTTGTCATTATTAATTTGTTAAATAAAGTTAAGTATTACCCATGGTAAAAGCTTCTAAAAAATATTGGAAAAGCCTTGATGAGCTAAATCAAACACCGGAATTTGTTGAACAACAAAAAAATGAATTTCCTCAGGAGTTAGAGGTGAATCCCGGTGATGATAAAAAAGATTTGTCTGAAGTTCAGGGCGGAAGAAGAGATTTTCTAAAAGTACTAGGTTTTAGTGTTACAGCGGCTACTATTGCGGCCAGTTGCGAAATGCCTGTAAGAAAATCAATTCCCTATTTGGTAAAACCGGAGGAGATAACACCCGGTATCGCAAATTATTACGCTTCATCTTATGTAGATGGAGGTGAATATTGCGGTGTTTTGGTGAAAACCAGAGAAGGAAGACCTATCAAAATTGAAGGGAACACTTTAAATCCTATTACAAAAGGAAATACATCAGCCAGAGTACAGGCTTCAGTTTTGAATTTGTATGATGGTCACAGACTTCAGTATCCTATGAAAAATGGTGAAAAAACCGATTGGGAGACTGTTGATGGTGAAATTTTAAACTTACTAGAGCAAGCAGCTGCGGCTAATAATCAGGTGGCTATTTTATCCTCCTCAATCATTAGCCCTTCACTTAAGAAAGCAGCTGCAAAGCTGATGGAGAAATATGGGAATATTAAGCATGTAACTTATGACGCTAATTCAGTTAGCGGTCTTTTAGATGCAAATGAAGCTACTTTTGGTAAAAGAGTGGTTCCTCATTATGATTTTGAAAAGGCAGATATTATAGTAAGTATTGGAGCAGATTTTCTGGGTAACTGGATTTCTCCCTCTGAATATTCGAATGCTTATGTTCAAAGAAGAAAAGTATCTAAAGATAATTTGAACATGAACAGGCATATTCAGGTTGAAGCCGGTATGTCACTTGCAGGGGCAAATGCAGACACAAGAGTTATTGTAAAGCCTTCTGAAGAAGCTGCTTTTATACTTCATTTATACAATGCTTTAGCAAGAAAATCAGGAAATGCCACTTTATCAAACCTTCCAACATTAAATGTTTCTGACAAAGCTCAGTCAATTGCCGATGAACTATGGGCAAAAAGAGGTGGTTCATTAGTAGTTTCAGGTATAAATAATAAAGATGTTCAACTAATTGTAAATGCAATTAACAGCATTCTTAATAATTATAACTCAACTATATCAATATCTAAAGGTACTGAATTGAGACAGGGGAGCGATGAAGCTTTGGATGGATTAATATCAGAATTAGAATCTGGCCAAGTTAATGGAATAATAATTTTAGACTCCAACCCGGTTTATGATACCAGATATGGAAAAAGATTTGAAGCAGCCATAGATAATCTTGAATTATCGGTTTATATGGGAGAGTATCCCGATGAGACAAATGCTGTTTCTACTTATACTTGTCCGGTACACAATTATCTGGAAGCATGGAATGATGCTCAGCCGAGAAATGGGGTTTTTGCATTGGGGCAACCAACGATTGAGCCACTGTTTAAAACAAGACACGCAGGGGAGTCCTTTTTGAAATGGGCCGGTGAAGAGCAGAACATGTATGATTTTATTCGCAAAAATTGGCAAGAAAATATTTTCCCAATGCAGGAAGTTCATTCCAGCTTCAATACATTTTGGGATGTATCTCTTCACAATGGTTTTGCAAAAGTAGATATCCCTGAAAGGCCGGAAGAGCTTAGCACAGATAGCCCACAAATAGATGTTCAGTCTGCTGCCGGAAATGTTAGAAATGTAGAAAGTGGTGATTTAGAGATTTTCTTCTATGAAAAAGTAGGTATTGGCAGAGGAAAGTTTGCCAATAATCCATGGTTACAAGAATTACCTGATCCAATTTCAAAAGTTACCTGGGATAATTACGCTACTGTTTCTCCAAAATTTGCTAAAGAAAATGGCTTTGGTCAAAGTCAGTATCAAAGAGATACAAAGCAATTTAAATTAATGGAGATAACACTTGATAATGAAACTCTAAAGTTGCCTGTGTTTATTCAGCCGGGACAGGCAGACAATACTATCGGATTAGCTTTAGGATACGGAAGAAAAAAATCAGGAAAAGCCGGAACTGATGTGGGGGTGAATGTATATCCATTTGTAAATTTTGATGGAAAGAATTTTAATTATTACCGCACGGATGCTCGATTTGAAGGTGTTTCCGGTATTTATAAATTAGCATCTACTCAGGATCATCACAGTTTGTTTGATGGTTTGAATGAAAGACCAATAGCAAAGGAAACAACACTTGAAGAGTATGCAAAAAACCCTAAAGCCGGAAATGAAGACAGAGATTTTGTATTGGATCACTTACATTCATTATATCCGGGGCACGAATTTAACGGACATCATTGGGGACTTGCAATAGACTTGAACTCTTGCATAGGTTGTGGAGCCTGTGCAGTTGCATGTCAGGCCGAAAATAATGTACCTGTTGTCGGAAGAGATGAGGTAGCCAATTCAAGAGAAATGCATTGGATTCGGATTGACAGATATTACACAGGTGAAGCCGATAATCCGGCTGTGGTTTTCCAGCCGATGATGTGTCAGCATTGTGATAATGCACCTTGTGAAAATGTATGTCCTGTTGCTGCAACACCTCACAGCATGGAAGGATTAAATCAAATGGCTTATAACAGATGTATTGGTACTAGATACTGTGCGAATAACTGTCCATATAAAGTAAGAAGATTCAACTGGTTTGATTATCAGAATGCGGATAGTTTCACTAAAGGCACTATTTTCGATAATGTTCAGGATGAGTTGGGAATGACTGAAGATTTAACCAGAATGGTTTTAAATCCTGATGTTACTGTTAGAGCAAGAGGAGTGATGGAAAAATGTTCATTCTGTGTACAAAGAATACAGGAAGGAAAGCTAAACGCTAAGAAAGATAGAAGAAAATTGGAAGACGGAGATATAAAAACAGCTTGTCAAACAGCTTGTGCAAGTAATGCCATCGTTTTTGGGGATTTAAATAATCCTGAATCAATGGTAGCGAAAGTAGATTTAGATGAGCGGACATTTAAAGTTATTGAAGAGATTCATACTTTACCTTCCGTCTCATACAAGACAAAAGTTAGAAACAGAAGTTCAAGAGAAGTATAAATTTATAATATCTAAATTTTTTTAAATGGCAATGTACGAATCACCCATAAGAGAGCCATTAATAACGGGAAAGAAAGATTATCATCAGATAACGGAGGATATTAGTCGTTCTACTGAAGGAGTTCCACCTCTGTCCTGGTTTGCATTAATGGGAGTAACATCTTTACTAACCCTGGTTGGATTAGTAGCAATGGGTTATACCATATTTATTGGAATTGGTGCCTGGGGGTTGAATAAAACAATTGGCTGGGCATGGGATATTACAAACTTTGTTTGGTGGATAGGTATTGGTCATGCCGGTACTCTTATATCTGCTGTATTATTACTTTTCAGACAAAAATGGAGAACAGGTATTAACCGCTCAGCAGAGGCAATGACAATCTTTGCTGTTACTTGTGCCGGTTTATTTCCTGCTATTCACATGGGAAGACCCTGGCTTGCATTCTTTATTTTTCCCTATCCCAATACTAGGGGACCTTTGTGGGTAAACTTTAACTCCCCTCTATTATGGGATGTTTTTGCAATAAGTACTTACGCTACAGTATCTATTTTATTCTGGTACTCCGGTTTATTGCCCGATCTTGCAACACTAAGAGATCGTTCTAAATCCAGTATCAGAAAATCTATTTATAATGCATTAAGCTTTGGTTGGACCGGTTCAGCAAAGCATTGGCAAAGATTCGAATCATTATCATTGGTATTAGCCGGTTTAGCTACACCATTAGTACTTTCTGTACATACAATTGTAAGCTTTGACTTCGCAACTTCGGTTATTCCGGGTTGGCATACAACGATTTTTCCTCCATATTTCGTAGCCGGTGCTATTTTCTCGGGTTTTGCAATGGTACTAACCCTAATGTTAATTACCAGAAAAGTGTTGAAGCTTGAGGATTACATTACCGTGGCTCACGTAGAGTCCATGAATAAAATTATTCTACTTACGGGTTCAATTGTTGGTATAGCCTATATAACAGAGTTATTTGTGGCCTGGTATTCAGGGTTTATATATGAACAGTACGCTTTTTATAACAGAGCCTTGGGGCCATACCTTTGGGCTTACTGGATAATGATGACTTGTAATGTTATCAGCCCTCAGTTTTTCTGGGTAAAAAAGTTCAGAAGAAATTTGTACTTCACATTCGTTTTGTCAATATTGATAAACATCGGTATGTGGTTTGAGCGATTTGTGATTATTGTTACATCATTACACAGAGATTATTTACCAAGTAGCTGGACATACTTCACCCCAACATGGATAGAAGTCGCTATATACTTAGGTACTATAGGCATGTTCCTGACATTGTTTTTACTCTTTGCACGAACCTTGCCGGTTGTTGCAATAGCAGAGGTTAAATCAATTTTTAAAACTTCCAGCGAAACAATGAAAAATAAGCAAAAAGAAAAATTAGCAGAATCAGAAACAACTACAAACACTTAATCATGGATAAATACATCGTAGGGTTATTCAAAGATGAGGAAATTTTGATGGATGCCGTCAAAGAGGTTAGAACAGCCGGCGTTATCATTGATGATGTGCAAACACCTTTTCCTGTTCACGGACTGGATGAGGTTATGGGACTAAAAGAATCTAACCTTCATACGGCCGGCTTTTATGGTGGATTGACAGGAGCTGCTATTGCATTTGGTTTTATGACTTGGGTAAATACATCCAGTTATCCGCTGAATATTGGTGGTAAGCCTTTCTTCTCAGTTCCTTCATTTATTCCTATTACATTTGAGTTGACGATATTACTGGCTTCGTTTGCTATATTTTTTGGATTTTTGATTCGTTGCGGGCTTTATCCCGGAAAGCAACCTAAAATTTTTGATAAAAGAATTACTGATGACATGTTTGCCATGATTTTCAAAGTAAATGAAAATACAACAACAGAAGAAGAAGCAAAAATCAGAAATTTGTTAACAGATAATGGAGTAGCTGAAATTAATGTTATTGATTTTGACGAAGAAGACGAATAATTTAAAAATAATTAGAGATGAGGTTTAATCTTTTTATAACAGTTTGCCTGACAATCATTATGATTTCATGTAGCAATGATCCGGAAAAGCCGGGTAGAATATTTATGCCTGATATGGTTTATCACCGCTCATATCAGCCCTATGCTCCCAGCCCTGTTTTTGATGACTCACTTTCTTCAAGAATGCCTGTGCATGGAACTATTCCATTTGGAGCATTACCGCAAGATCCGGATGTTCAAACAAATGAAAATATGTTAATTTCTTTCAGATATCACCACTATATTCCAAACACTGAAGAGGGATATGAAATGGCCGGAGAAATGTTGGAAAATCCTTATCATTTAACAGAAGAAATTATTAGCAAAGGGAAACGATTATATGCTATAAATTGTGCTGTTTGCCATGGAGATGATGGTGGGGGAGTTGGTCCAATTGTAGAAAATGGAGCTTATCCTCAAGTGCCTTCTTTTCAGGATAGATTACCATTAATAACTGAAGGGCAGATGTTTCATTCCATAACTTACGGAAGGAATTTAATGGGGCCATATGCAGGACAAGTAACACCTGAAGAAAGATGGGCACTTATTTATTATATTCAGCAATTGGCAGGAACCGGTCCTTTTATGGATGAGGGTACAGAAGAAGAAACTGAAGCTGAGATTATTATCACAGCCGAATTATAAATTAATAATTAATCTGCTAGGAAATGACAGAAACATTTAACTTTTCAGACAAAGCGAAAAAGATATTATTAGGACTCATTGCTATTGGTATATTGGGACTCATTTTGGGTTTTGTTTTATATAGCGATAACAACAGAGTATGGGCGAATTTACTTCTAAACGGGTATTACTTTTTAGGCATTACCCTTGCCGCAATATTCTTTGTTTCCGTACACCAGGTAGGGTATTCAGGGTGGCATGTTCTTATTAAGAGAATTCCGGAAGCTATGGGAGCTTTTATTCCTTTTGCCAGTGCAGTTATCCTATTAATAGTTATTGGTACGGCAGCAGGTTTCCATACCTTGTATGAATGGGCAGTTCCCGGAGTTACGGATCCTAATTCTGATAATTATGACAGCATTATTGCGGGTAAAGCTCCGTATTTAAATATTCCATTCTTCACAATTCGTATTGTTATTTATATCATTTTATGGATTGCCTTAATCACATTTATCAGAAAACTTTCTCAAAAAGAAGATTTAGTAGGAGTTTCTATTTATGGCAAATCAAAGTTGTATGCTACTTTATTTCTTGTGGTGTTTGCCATAACATCTTCTACTATGTCTTGGGATCTGGTAATGTCAATTGATTCTCATTGGTACAGTACTCTTTTTGGATGGTTAAACTTTTCAAGTTATTTAGTGGCCAGTGTCGCTATTATGATACTTATATTGATTTATTTAAAATCAAGAGGTTATATGTCTGCGGTGAATGAGAATCATTTACATGATTTAGGTAAGTATCTGTTTGGTTTCAGTATTTTTTATACCTATCTGTGGTTTTCACAGTATCTTTTGATATGGTATGGAAATATTCCTGAGGCTACTTATTATTACTATTACAGGTTTAAAACTCCTTTCTTCCAGATTTTGTTTTTTGCTTCATTAATTATAAACTTTATCTTGCCTTTCTTTGTTCTTATGACAAGAAAATCAAAGAGGAGAGTCAATGTATTGGCTTTCGTTTCTATCATGCTCTTGATTGGACACTGGATAGGCTTCTATTTTATGATAATGCCGGGTACTGTAGGACCGGAAGCAAGTATTGGAATAGTTGAAATATTTATGGCTATCGGATTTTTTGCAGCGTTCTTCTTTATTGCGCTCAGGGCACTTACGACTACTTCTCTATTGCCTGTGAATAACCCTTATGTTAAAGAAAGTTTAAAGCATCATACTTAAAATTTAAAGTGAAATAAAATACATGTCATGATAGAAGTAATTGGAATTATAGCATTATTAATCATTTTTTTAATAGTAATCCAGATAGCACGCACATCTGAATTGGTAAGTGTTATTCGTGGAGATGGCGAGACAACTCACTCAACTAATAAAATTAATGCATATTTGATGCTCGTAGTAATGGTTGTTGGTCTCTTAGGAATTATAGGTTCTGTGTTTTATTATAAAGATGGATTTTTACCTGTATCTGCATCTGAGCACGGAGTTTGGATTGATTCTATGTTTAACTGGACTTTATTTTTTACCGGTATAGTTTTTTTGATTACACAGATTATATTGTTTTATTTTGCTTTTAAATACAGATCAACTAAAAAGACAAAAGCATTTTATTATCCTGAAAATAATAAACTTGAATTGTTATGGACAGCTGTTCCTGCCGTTGTTTTGACCTTCTTAGTTGTAATGGGATTGGAAAGTTGGTTTAAAATTTTCAGCCCTGTACCTGATGATCACCATGTTGTTGAGGTTACCGGCTATCAGTTTGGTTGGAATGTTCGCTATCCGGGTTTGGATGGTGAATTGGGGAAAAATTCAATCAGAGATATAGAAGGTAGCAACATTTTGGGGATTGATTGGACTGATGAAGCTAGTCACGATGATATTTTAGCGTCAGAAATACATTTACCTGTAGACAAGCCTGTTTTATTTAAATTAGGCTCCAAAGATGTTTTACATAGCTTTTTCTTACCTCACTTCAGAGTGAAAATGGATTGTGTTCCGGGTATTCCAACCCAATTTTGGTTTACGCCTACTATAACAACAGAGGAAATGCGTGAAATTACCGGTAATCCTGACTTTGATTATATACTTGCTTGCGCTGAACTATGCGGAGCCGGTCACTATAATATGGGTTTAACGGTTATAGTTGGAACTCAAGAGGAACATGACGAATGGGTTAGCAGTCAAAGACCTTTATATGAAATTCTTAACATCGCAGAGCAAATGGAAGAGAAAACTGAATCAGATGAAGAACCCGCTACTGAAATTTCTTCTGATGAAGAAGTAGAAGTTAAAGATTTAATAAGCGCTTTATAAAATTTAAGAGATGGATTCAACAAAAACAAATGTACAGGAACATGAATTAAATGTTCATTCTCATGGAGACCATCATGAGCATCATGAAGATAATTTTATAACAAAGTATATCTTCAGTACAGATCATAAAATGATAGCAAAACAATTTTTGGTAACAGGGATTATCTGGGCAATTATTGGTGCTTTACTATCTGTATTTTTTAGATTTCAATTGGGATGGCCGGATCAGTCTTTCCCTTTTTTAGAAACATTATTGGGCAGATGGGCTGAAGGTGGAGTAATTAGCCCTGATTTTTATTACGCATTGATCACGATGCACGGTACTATTTTGGTTTTTTTCGTACTTACAGCCGGATTGAGTGGTACATTTAGCAATTTTCTAATTCCACTGCAAATTGGTGCAAGAGATATGGCTTCTCCGGTAATGAATATGCTTTCTTACTGGATCTTCTTTATAGCAAGTGTTGTAATGTTTTCTTCTTTGTTCGTTCAAACAGGACCTTTCTCAGGAGGCTGGACTGCTTATCCTCCATTGTCTGCTTTACCACAAGCTTCCCAAGGTTCCGGAATCGGAATGGACTTATGGCTAATAAGTATGGCGCTCTTTATAGTCTCAGTAGCTATGGGTGGATTAAATTATATAGCTACCGTAATTAATATGCGTACCAAAGGTATGAGCATGTATAAAATGCCACTAACAATTTGGGCATTTTTCCTTACAGCAGTAATCGGATTGTTATCATTCCCGGTTCTGTTGGCAGCAGCTTTATTATTGATTTTTGACCGGTCACTGGGAACAAGTTTTTATCTTTCAGATATATATATTGGAGGAGAATTGCTAACTCATGCAGGTGGTAGTCCAATATTGTTTCAACATTTATTTTGGTTTTTGGGACACCCTGAAGTTTACATAATTATATTGCCTGCTATGGGTATAGTTTCTGAAGTTTTGGCTGTTCATGCCAGAAAACCTATTTTTGGATACAAGGCAATGATTCTTTCCATGTTAGGTATAACTGTTCTAGGCTTTGTCGTTTGGGCACACCACATGTTTGTTTCAGGCCTTAATCCATTTGTTGGCTCTGTATTCGTATTAGTTACTTTATTAATTGCAGTACCTTCAGCTATTAAAGTTTTTAACTGGCTGACAACCTTGTGGAGGGGTAATATAAATTTTACAAGTCCTATGTTGTTTTCGATAGGTTTTGTATCCTTATTTATATCAGGCGGATTAACCGGTATATTTTTAGGTAACTCTACGATTGATATTCAACTTCATGATACTTACTTTGTCGTTGCGCATTTTCATATTGTAATGGGAGTTGCTGCATTTTTTGGTTTGTTTGCCGGTGTTTATCACTGGTACCCGAAGATGTTTGGACGTTTTATGAATAACTCACTTTCGTATATTCACTTTTATGTTACCCTTATAGGTTCATATTTTATATTCTGGCCAATGCACTATATGGGTATGACAGGTGTTCCTAGAAGGTATTATTCATTTGAGCCGTTTGATGCTTTTAATATTTATCAAGGAACAAACCAAATGATAAGTATTGTGACGATTATAGTATTTCTGGCCCAAATTTTATTTGTTGTAAATTTCTTTTATAGTATGTACAGAGGTAGAAAGGTGAAAACGAAAAATCCTTGGAAAGCAACTACACTTGAGTGGACTACCCCAATAAACCCGGGTCATGGAAACTGGGAAGGAAAAATTCCAGAAGTTCATCGTTGGGCTTATGATTACAGTAAAAATGGAAGAGATTTTGTAATGCAGGATGAGCCGTTGTCTGAGGAAGAGAAGAATGAAGTTCATACTGCTTAAAGCTGATTTAATACCTATTTGAGATGAAAGAAAGTACAAAGGAATTATCGCTAGAACTGGCAATACAGTTTGTCTATCAAAGGCTGATGGATTATACTATGATGACTAAAATGCGTTTGACTAGTTCTGTAGTATTATCTTCAATTATTGGGTATCTGTTTGCCGGGGGAAGTTTTAGTTTTCAAATTGTTTGGTTCATTATAGCCGGGTTTTTAGTAACAGCTTCGGCAAATTCAATCAATCAAATTTTGGAGAAGGATTTGGATCGGTTGATGAACAGAACAAAAAACAGACCATTGCCTACAGGTAGGTTGTCTGTTCCGGAGTCAACCTTATTTGCAGGTTTAACCGGAGTAGCAGGACTGACTTTACTATATGTATTATTTAGTCCATTAGCCGGAATGCTAGGCGCCCTTTCTCTTTTTTCTTATGCATTTATATATACACCACTAAAACGTTTAACACCTTTTGCTGTATTTGTAGGTGCTATACCGGGTGCTTTACCTCCATTAATTGGATGGGCAGCAGTAAGTGGAGAACTTACTATAGTGGCTTGGACTCTTTTTTTCATTCAATTTGTTTGGCAAATGCCTCATTTTTGGGCTATCGCTTGGGTAGCTGATGAGGATTATAAAAAAGCCGGTTTTAACTTATTACCAACTACTGAAGGTAAAGGTATATCGACAGCAATTATGATATTAATATATAATGTATTTTTACTTTTAATCAGCATTTTGCCAATAATACTTTTTAACCTGAATTTGTTTTTTATAATACCGATTGTTATTTGCAATATCTTTTTTGTAAAGCAAGCAATAGATTTATATAAAAAACCGGAAGATGCTTTGGCTAAAAAGTTAATGTTTGGCTCTTTTGGGTATTTACCGGTAGTAATGTTATTACTTTATTTTTCAAGTATTTTATAAATGGTAGGAAGCGCATCAAATACAATATCCGGAGAAAGTCCTCGCAAAGGCGGCTTTGTCGTACATCCTAAAAAGTTTGCTCTATGGGTTTCTTTTGCAAGTTTGTCTATGATGTTTGCCGGATTAACGAGTGCTTACATTGTTAGAAAAGGAATGGGCAACTGGACAGAATTTCCTTTGCCTAGTGCATTTACATACTCTACTATAGTTATTATTTTGAGCAGTCTGACTATGTATTGGGCATTTCGTGCTTTTCGTTCAGAGCAATTATATCAATACAGAATTGCATTATTATCAACCTTTTTCTTAGGTTCTCTATTTGCTTATTTTCAATTGATGGGTTGGGGGGCTATGCAAAATATGGGCATAATGCTTCAGGGAAACCCCTCAGGTTCATTTATATACGTTATTAGTTTGGCGCATTTAGCCCATTTAGCAGGGGGTATGATATTTTTATTGGCAGCTATATTCAGATCTTTTTTCGTTTTTAAGAATCCTGCCAATATGTTGATATATATAGTTGACGAAAATAAAAAGGTAAGAATTGAATTATTGGCTTCTTACTGGCATTATGTTGATTTTTTGTGGTTATATTTGTTTATATTTTTTCTATTAAATCATTTGTAAAAATTAGTTCATGTCTGCAACAGAGAATACTGTAAAGCAAGAAATAAAAGAAGAAAAAAACTTATGGGACGGTGGTAGGTCGCCGTTTAAAGCAAGTTATGGGAAGATAATGATGTGGTATTTCTTAATAAGTGATACCTTCTCATTTGCCGGACTACTTCTTGCTTATGCGGCAATCCGCTTAAGTGCTGTAAGTTGGCCGGATCCTCACTACGTATTTACTGCTTTCCCGGGTATGGGTGATATTTCTCTCCCATTAATGTTTGTAAGTTTGATGACTTTCATACTTATTCTTAGTAGTGTAACGATGGTTAGGGCTGTTCAGGAAGGTGTTCAATTGAACAAATCCGGAGTAGTTAAGTGGCTCAGTTTCACAATTATTGGAGGTATTCTATTTTTATTATGTCAGGCCTGGGAGTGGTCTCACATGATTAATGCTGAATTGCCTACAACTATATATGAAAATCCATTTGGTGCTGCTGCCGGAAGATTGGGCGAAGCGGGAAGCGGAAATGTAAATTTTGGACAATTCTTTTTTGTCATCACCGGTTTCCATGGAATGCACGTGTTAGTAGGCGTTTTAATTAATTCATTCGTTTTAGTTAACGTATTAAATGATAAATATCAAAAATTAGGAAACTACGAAATAGTTGAAAAGGTAGGATTATACTGGCACTTTGTAGATTTAGTGTGGGTATTTGTATTCCTCGCTTTTTATCTAATCTAGTAAACTGTAAAACTTTATAAAATGGAATATCAGGAACAAGAACATCAATTACCAATGAAGGAAGAGGAGTACAAGCATCATGTGAATGCAGTATGGGTTACTACCGCATATCTTTCTGTTATCACTATAGTTGAAGTGGCAGTAGCTTTACTTTATGTGGCTGTGCTTTTCCCGGATGCGGGTGCCTCAAGATTACCATTGACAATATTTGTAACCATAGCTACCATAGCTAAAGGCTATTATATTATGAATGTATTTATGCACTTAAAATATGAAAAGTCGGCAATGGTCTTAACTATAGTTTTACCATTTATCTTTTTAGTTTATGCAATTATCGCATTTGGACTTGACGGCTATAGCTGGAACTTACTTAGAAATTTCTGGTATGATTAAGTTCAATAGAGAATGCGCAAAATGTCTTTAAAAAATGCAATAGCTCTCTTCATGGCTATTGTAATGCCATTGATTTTTTATTTTATTGTTTCTTCAATACTTAATAAACAATCCAGTGACTTCGAAATAAGAACATTACCTACTTTTTACGAAGAACCTATCCGTGATTTTACTTTATACTCTCATGTGGGAGACACTATTAACAGAGATTCATTAAAAGGTAAAATCGTAATAAGTGAATTCTTTTTCACTACCTGCCCGGGTATTTGTCCGGTAATGATTGGTCAGATGCTCCGCGTTCAGGATTTTCTGTTAAATCATCCCGGTCTCAGACAACAATATCAAATTTTGTCCATTACAGTGGACCCTACTAATGACAGCATTAGTAGATTAAAAGAATATGCAACTGAGAATAAAGTTGACGGGTCTCTTTGGTGGATGCTAACAGGTGATAAAGAAGAAATTTATGATTTAGCCAGAAATCATTATTATGTGACCGCAATGGAAGACCCAAGTGGTGAAAGTCAAGATGGATTTTTTATACACAGCGATCGCTTTATCCTAAAAGATAAAAAAGGTTTTATAAGAGGTTATTACAGAGGTACTGACTCACTTGAAGTAACGAATTTAATGGATGACATTCTTCAGCTTGAAATAGAATACGAAAAAGAAATGATTAGAGATAGAAAAGTGGAAGTTCGTGTTACAGAAGATAATTGAACGAACCCCCGTTTTTTTTGTTCTTAATTAAAATTTGATATGGAGCAAGATAAGTTATACCGTAATGTCATAATAATAATATCGATAGCAATTCCACTTGTTGTTACCCTGCTTTTTTTTACAAAACCTCCTGACATTGATTTGGGAATCAATATGACAATTTTTCCTAAATTTCATGCTATTCTAAATTCATTAACAACTTTGTTACTGCTGAGTGGATTGTATTTCATCAAAAAGAAAGATATACTGAAGCATAAATCTTCTATGTTCGGAGCCTTTATCTTATCAGCAGTTTTTTTGGTTTCGTATGTAATTTATCATTCTTTAACTGAATCTACACCATACGGAGGAGAAGGAACTATTCGATATATTTATTTTTTCATTTTGATTACTCACATTATTCTTGCAGCAGGTATACTTCCTTTTATATTGTTTACTTTTTACAGAGCCTTGATTAAGGATTTTGATAAACATAAAAAAATAGCCAGATGGACTTTACCTTTATGGCTTTATGTTACTATTACCGGTGTGGTAGTTTATTTTATGATAGCCCCCTATTATTAATAACAGAATAAGCAACTTACACATATAGAATGTAAGTCTTTATATATCATTCATTAATTTTTGTAGTTTTACACCATAACTAAAGTCTTACAATGGGTTTTTATGATGATTTAAAAGATTTACCATCGGATGATAAGAGTAAGAAGCTTAAGAGAATTATTAATTCTACCTTATGGTCTATAATTTCTCTAGGATTAGCTTTTGCATTTATACAACTTGTACAAGTATTTTTATATGATTTGGTAAATATTAATTCACGCCTTAACTTATTCCAAAACGAGTATATTCGAAGTGCAGGAGATAATTGGCGCCGAGCTTACATATTGCTGATTTACGGAACCCCTCAGGTATTTCTTTTTATTGTTGGTTTTATTAGTTACGCTTACTTATGGTACAATTCTTCTGTATTTTCTTTCATCAGAGTATTTTTACTGTGGTTTAGTTTCTATTCTTTGTCAATATTTTGTTCTTATTTGTTTTTTAGCTCTATCGGTATAGATACTTACCATTCAATATTTTATTATGGATTTAGTATTATAGCAGCCTGGCTAAATTTACCGGTCATATTTATGATAGTATTCAGTATAGTCGGAGCCGCACTGGCTGTATTTTCCGGTACCTTACTATATAGAGAGTATATAAAATTTTGTTATAGTTCTCGTTTGGCCAATAATCGAAAAGGCAGATTGCGTTGGCTTGTAGAAATAATGGTCTTGCCCTATTTTTTTTCTATACCGTTTTTTATATTATTCATGGATGATATCAATCATTTCTTTCTCTTGCTAGTTCATATTTTTCCGGGATTTTTGATAATATTGGGCGCAATTATAAAAGCTTACAGTGATGCAGAAGCTGTGAGGGCAAAAAAAGGAGATGTCCTATCAACTCGTTTAGTAACTTCGATTATTGTTTTTATAGTTTTTACCATAGGTATGCTTGCCTTATTTACTAATTGATTTGAAATATTTTGGTGAACATTTTTTAATCTAAAACATTAAATAAAAAAGATTATGTGGAAAGAAGAAAATAATGAATTAGTTAAAGAATTTGAATTTGATGATTTCAGAGCGGCATTCGCATTTATGACTAGAGTTGCCTTTATAGCAGAAGAGCTTCAGCATCACCCAAATTGGCAGAATGTTTATAATAAAGTTACTATCAGACTATCTACTCATGATGCAGGTAATGTTGTCACAGACAAAGACAGAAAGCTTGCTAAAGAAATTGATCGGTTACAGTAATTCATTTTTCAAAAAAGTAGCCGTGTGAGATTCTTTGGATTTGGCCACTTCTTCGGGAGTGCCTTGGGTAATTATTCTACCACCTTTATGACCACCTTCAGGTCCAATGTCTATAATATGGTCAGCAACTTTTATGACATCCATATTATGCTCAATTACAATAACGGTATTCCCCAGAGAAGCAAGCCGCTGTAATATATCTAAAAGCAGCCTTATGTCTTCAAAGTGCAGACCTGTAGTAGGCTCATCTAATATATATAATGTATTGCCGGTGTCTTTTTTACTTAATTCAGTGGCGAGCTTTATTCTTTGTGCTTCACCTCCTGAGAGAGTGGTAGCGGATTGGCCAAGAGAAATATAACCCAGTCCTACATCTTTTAAAGTCTTTATTTTTGAATAAACTTTCGGTTGATTTTCAAAGAATTCAGAAGCTTCATCAACAGACATGTTTAGTACATCGCTAATTGACTTTCCTTTAAATCTGACCTCTAAGGTTTCTCTGTTGTATCTTTTTCCAAGGCACTTTTCACACGGAATTGAAACATCAGGTAAGAAATTCATTTCAATGATTTTTACACCTGCTCCCTGACATTCCTCACACCTGCCTCCTTTCACATTAAATGAAAACCGGCCAATCTTGTATCCGCGTATTTGTGCTTCAATTGCTTTTGCAAAAAGTTTTCTGATATCTGTAAAAACCCCTGTATAGGTTACGGCATTTGACCTTGGCGTTCTGCCAATTGGGGATTGGTCAATTTCAATTACTTTATCGATAAAATCAAGTCCCTTTATCTTATCAAAAGGAAGTGCTTTTTGCTTACTATTATATAAATTTTGTCTGACAATGGGATACAGTGTCTCATTGATTAAGGACGATTTTCCACTACCTGATACTCCTGTAATACAGGTAAAGGTACCCAAAGGAATATGCAAATCTACATTTTTAAGATTATGACCGGTTGCTCCATATAAGCTCAGTTTATTTCCGGTCCCTTTTAATCTCTTGCCCGGAATCTTAATAGATTGCCGACCGGATAGATAATCGGCCGTAAGACTATTTTCTTTAATAAAATCTTGAGGAGTCCCTTTTGCTACTATAAGTCCACCTTTTTTTCCGGCACCCGGCCCTATATCTATGATATAGTCAGAGTCCATCATTATATCTTTATCATGCTCAACCACTAAAATTGAGTTATCCATATCTCTGAGTTGTTTCAGCGCCTGAATGAGTTTTACATTATCCCTTTGATGAAGACCAATACTGGGCTCATCAAGTATGTAAGTGATTCCTGTGAGCTGAGAGCCTATTTGTGTGGCTAATCTAATTCTTTGAGATTCACCGCCCGACAAACTTTTGGCAGGTCTGTCAAGTGTCAGATAGTCCAAGCCAACTTCAAGTATGAAACTCAATCTGTCATGAATTTCTTTTATAACTTCTTTCCCGATTAACTTTTGCCTTTCAGATAACTTTCCCATGAGTCCGTTTATCCATATCTGCAATTCAGAAAAGTCCATTTTAACAACTTCGTCTATGCTTTTTCCGTCTATTTTAAACCAAAGTGCCTCTTTTTTTAGTCTGCTGCCATTGCATTCGGGACATACTTTTTCTTCCATAAAGTTTTGCGCCCAAATTTTCAGATTGTCAGATGATGAGTCGTAAAAACAACTTTTAAGCATCGGATAGACTCCCTGGAAATCTGAATTACGGGTAACTTCATCGCTCAGAATTTCCGCATTTTCAGGTTTGACCTCATGACCGTATAAAATTTTATTCAAAACCTTATCAGGTAGCTCTTTTACAGGGCTGGATAAGCTGATTTGATATTTTTTGGCAATATTTCTCAGTTGCTGAAAAACATAGTTTTTACGAAGTTCACCTATAGGTGCAATTGCTCCTTTATTAATTGACAAATTCTCATTGGGAATAATTTTTTCAGGATCTATAGCGTAAGTAAAACCAAGACCTTTGCAATTTGGACAGGCACCGTAGGGTGAATTGAACGAAAAATTATTGGGAGACGGTTCTTCAAGCGAATGTCCACTTTCGGTATCCATGAGTTGATTAGAAAATCTATAAACATTCTCGGTTTCATAATCCACAATCATTACCTTTCCTTCACCCATTTCAAAAGCAGTCTTTAAAGAACGACTTAGTCTGTTGTCATCTTCTTTTACTTCAATGCGATCTATTACCGCTTCTATATCGTGTGTTTTATATCTGTCAAGTTGTAAGCCGGGTTTCACATCTACAACTTCACCATCAATACGGGCTTTGACGAAGCCTTTTTTTAAAATTCTTTCAAAAAGTTCCCGGTAATGACCTTTTCTTCCAAGAATAAGAGGTGCGAGAATAATGATTTTCTTTTGATTGAAATTAGTGCGAATGTGGTTCTCCATCTGCTCAAATGAAAAACGTACCATTTTGTTTCCATCGGGAGTAATTGCCTCAGCAGTTCTTGCATATAGTAATCTGAAAAAATCATAAATTTCTGTAACCGTTCCTACTGTTGAGCGGGGGTTTTTACTGGTAGTTTTCTGATCAATGGATATAACTGGACTTAAACCGGTGATAGAGTCAACATCCGGCCTTTCCAAACCACCAATAAATTGTCTTGCATAGGCACTGAAACTTTCAATATATCTTCTTTGGCCTTCAGCATAAATAGTATCAAAAGCCAGAGAAGATTTACCACTACCACTAATTCCCGTAATAACAACTAATTGTTTTGAAGGAATCTTAATATTTATATTTCTTAAATTGTGTTTTCGGGCACCTTCAACCTCTATAAACTTTAGAGTGTCTTCAGAAATATCAAGTGTTTTTATGTATTTGGCAGCTTTTGTCATAGGATTTTAAACAGATACAAAGAAACAAAATTTAATCGGGATTGGTTTATAATTTCTATAGTTGTGATATAATTTAAAACTACCGGCAAGACAATTTTTAAATCCTTCACAATTTGTATCTTTACAACCGGATATAAAAGCAATATCTTAAAAGATAAAAGAGTTTTAAAAACAATTAATTTTCCATAAAGGCAGCATAAATCAGCCGATTTCGCTAGAAAATATGGAACAGACTTAAAATACGAATCCGAAATTCGGTGAAAAAAATCGTTATAAAGCGCGAATGAATTATTTAGAAGGTTTAAATGAAATCCAAAGGAATGCAGTGAGCTGTAGTCCTAAATCTCCCATGATGATAATAGCCGGGCCGGGTTCAGGAAAAACCAGAGTCTTAACACATCGTATTGCATACCTGATTGATCAGGGTGGCATTGATGCTTTTAAAATTCTGGCACTTACTTTTACCAACAAAGCTGCTAAAGAAATGCGGGAACGTATTTTTAAAATGGTTGGAAGCGAAGCTAAAAATATTTGGATGGGGACTTTCCATTCGGTTTTTTCAAGGATACTTCGCATTGAAGCCCATAAAATCGGCTATGATTCTAATTTTACAATTTATGACACCACAGATTCCAGAAGCTTGATTAAAACAATCATTAAAGAAATGCAGCTGGATGAAAAAATGTATAAACCTTCAAGTATACAATATAGAATTTCCAGCCTTAAAAATGATTTAATTACACCGGCCCAATATGCAAAAAATACCATGCTCATTACGGAAGATGAGATTAATGGTAAAAAACGATTTGCGGAGTTATATCATAATTATTGTAAACGTTGCAAGCTTTCAGGGGCAATGGATTTTGATGATTTACTTTTAAATACACACATACTTTTAGAGCAGCATCCGGATGTTCTTCACAAGTATCAGCATAATTTTGATTACATTTTGGTTGATGAGTATCAGGATACAAATTTTGTGCAATACAGCATCATTAAAAAATTGGCGGCTGTGCATGAAAGGATTTGTGTGGTTGGTGATGATGCTCAAAGTATTTATTCATTCAGGGGAGCAAATATTAATAATATTCTAAATTTCCAGCAGGACTTTTCTGAGGTGCAGATTTTCAAGTTGGAACAAAACTATCGATCTACCCAAAAAATAGTAAAGGCTGCAAATGAAATTATTGAGAATAATAAAAAAGGTTTAAAAAAGAAAATATGGACGGATAATGAATCCGGAGAGTCAGTACATATTTTCAGGTCTCCCTCTGATAATGAAGAAGGTCGTTTAGTTGCCGATGGAATTTTTGATTTGAAGCACAGAAACCATTTCAAAAATAATGATTTTGTAATTCTGTATAGAACAAATGCTCAGTCAAGGGCCTTTGAGGAGTCTCTCAGGAGAATAAATATTCCTTATAAAGTTTATGGCGGAACTGCTTTTTATCAAAGAAAAGAAATAAAGGACTTGCTGGCCTATCTTAAATTAGTCGTAAATCCATATGATGAAGAAGCTTTAAGGCGAGTCATTAATTTTCCTGCCAGAGGTATAGGTCAAACTACAATTGAGAAAATTTCTATTTCAGCAAATGCTTATGATATCAGAATTTGGGACATTGTTAAAGAAATATATGAAAATCCCGGAAATGTAAACTTTCGATTACCACCGAAAACCTTAAATGCAATTACAGGATTTTATTCCATGATAAAAGATGTTCAGCAACAGCTTGAAAAAAAATCAGCTTATGATTTAGCGTTCGATATTGCCAAAAGATCCGGTTTGTTGAAATTATTGAATGATGATAAGTCTGTAGAAGGAATCAGTAGGTTTGATAATGTTCAGGAATTACTGAATGGTATAAAAGAGTTTTCTGAGCAGGATGAAGTTTTGGAAGGCGAGGTTGCTAAAACAGATAAAAGTCTGGTTACCTATCTTCAGGACATCACCTTATTGACCGATATGGACACTGCTGATACTGAAAGCGATCATGTAAAACTAATGACTCTTCACGCAGCCAAAGGACTTGAATTTCCTTGTGTTTTTATAGTTGGAATGGAAGAGTCTTTGTTTCCATCCATGATGGCTATGAACAGCAGAGATGATTTGGAAGAAGAAAGACGATTGTTTTATGTTGGCGTTACCAGAGCCGAAAAACATTTATTTTTGAGTTATGCCACCTCAAGGTATCGCTTTGGAAGATTAGAGTTTCAGGAGCCCAGCCGATTTTTAAGTGAATTGCCGGATGAAATTGTTTTTAATCATGTAAAGCAAAAAAGTGTTAGCACTAAACCTAAACCGGCTACTCCACAAAACGGCCAGTTTAGAAATCCGCCGGTCAGGACTTTTGCCAAAAAGAATGTCTCTCCCGAAGCAGCATCTGATTTTAAAGCAGATGATCCTTCTAAGCTACAAGTTGGAATGGACGTTGAGCACCTGAGATTTGGAAATGGAAAAATTCAAAGTATAGACGGGCAGGATCAAAATAAAATTGCCACTATTTTTTTTAAAGAACACGGACAAAAGAAAATCATGTTAAAGTATGCTAAATTGCGTATTTTTAACCGTGATTATTTATAGAAATAAAATAATAATTTAATGGAAAATATGGATTTAGAATATAATACCGGAAGAAATCAACTGGTATTCAGAGAATATGGAAGAAATATTCAGAAATTAATTGAATATGCAATTACCGTAAAAGATGATAAAGAACGTCAACAAGTTGTTCAATACATTATAGATTTAATGGGGCAAACAAATCCCCATTTACGAAACGTAGAAGAATTCAGACACAAACTGTATGATCATCTTTTCATCGTATCCCGCTTTAAACTGGATGTTGAGTCTCCGTACCCGATTCCTACTGAAGAGCAATTTGCGATAAAACCGGCACCAATACCTTATCCGGTTAGAAAAATGAACTACAGGCATTATGGCCAGTTTGTTGAAAAAATGATTAAAAAAGCACTTGAAATCGAGGATGATGAAAAACGTCAGGCTTTCACTCATGTGGTGGGGAATTATATGAAGTTAGTCTATGAACAGTGGAATCAGGATACTGTTAATGATATAATTATCAGGCAGGATCTGGAAACACTCAGTAATGGAAAATTATCTATTGATGACGATGTGATTTTAAAGAAATCTAATCTTACTAAAAAGCCAAAAGCAAGAACGACTCCTTCTTACAGAAAGCCTAAGGGGCAAAATAGAAACTTCAGCGGAGGCGGTTTTAAGAAAAGAAAAAAATCCTAAAAAATATATAATATGGAATTATTTCAGGTAGAAGGTGGCCATAAGTTAAAAGGTGACATCATTCCTCAGGGAGCAAAAAATGAAGCACTTCAGATTTTATGTGCGGTTTTATTATCTCCTGAAGAAATTACTGTTTCAAACGTACCGGACATCAGGGATGTAAATATGTTGATTAGTCTGTTACAAGATTTGGGCGTGGAAGTCAGTAAAAAGGCAGCAGATACTTATAGCTTCAAAACAGTTGATGTGGATATGGAATATCTGCAGTCAGAGGCTTTCGTGAAAAAAGCCGGCAGCATACGGGGAAGTATAATGATTGCCGGACCAATGCTGGCGAGATACAAAAAAGCATGGCTAGCCAGACCGGGTGGAGACAAAATTGGAAGAAGAAGGCTTGACACTCACTTTATCGGATTACAGGAGCTGGGAGCTAAATTTGAAATTCAGGAAGAAAGACAACTCTATCATTTACATGCCGATAGTTTAAAAGGGAAATATATACTACTTGATGAAGCCTCTGTAACCGGAACAGCCAATATTGTTATGGCAGCGGTTATGGCTGAAGGAAATACTACTATATTTAATGCTGCTTGTGAACCTTATTTACAACAGCTTTGCAAAATGCTTAATAGCATGGGTGCAAAAATCAAAGGTGTAGGGTCGAACCTTTTAGAAATTGAAGGAGTAGAAAAGTTAGGTGGTTGCTCACACCGAATATTGCCTGATATGATTGAAATAGGTAGTTTTATGGGGTTGGCGGCCATGACAGAGTCCGAAATTACTATCAAAAATGTAAGCTTTAAAGACCTTGGACAAATCCCGGCTACTTTTGGTAAGCTTGGTATTTCTTATGAACTCAAAGGGGACGATATTTATATCCCGGCTCAGGATTCTTATGAAATTCAAACCTATATAGACGGTTCTATTTTAAATGTTGCAGATGCTATTTGGCCCGGATTCACACCTGATTTGCTAAGTGTTGTGCTGGTCGTAGCTACTCAGGCAAAGGGGAGTGTTTTGATTCATCAGAAAATGTTTGAAAGCCGATTGTTTTTTGTGGATAAATTAATTGATATGGGGGCTCAAATAATCTTATGTGACCCTCACAGAGCTGCTGTAGTAGGCTTAAATAAGCAAACACCTCTGAGAGGAATTTCTATGACTTCGCCCGATATCAGAGCCGGAGTTTCGCTTCTAATTGCAGCCATGTCTGCTAAGGGAGAAAGTAAGATATATAATATCAATCAAATTGACAGAGGATATCAATATATTGATAAGCGACTTAATGCTATTGGAGCCGGTATAAAAAGAATTAAAGAATAGTTTATGTCAGAAGTAAAAAAACATAAAACATATATTCAAACCCGTTTTGGGGATTTTGATATGCTCGGGCATGTTAATAATGCCAGATACCTAAGTTATATGGAAGTTGCCCGTATAGATTTCTTTAATGTTGTAATTGGTGGGGAAGTAGACTGGAAAAAAGAAGGTATTATTCTGGCAAAAGCAGAAATAGATTTTTTAAAACCGGTACTCATAAATCATGAATTGTATGTAAATACTTATATCAGCCGGTTTGGTACAAAATCTTTTGATATAGAATATGATTTTTTAATTGAAGAAGAGGAAAAAAGTCAAATAGTTGCTAAAGGAAAAACCGTGATGGTTTCATTTGATTTTACGAAAGGGCAATCTATTTCTGTTCCGGAATGGTGGATTAAAAAAGTAAATAACTTTCAGGAAGCTACAAACTAAACTACCTTAAAAAATCGTAGAGATATTGGAAAAGAAATTTCCATGTAAAAATAATTTCAACAATGAAAAAGTTTCAATTGCTTAAAAAAACACTTTTTGTTTTTTCAATAGTGGGATCACTTATGATGCTAAAAGCTTGTGGCTTGTTCCAATCTGATGATACGCTAACAAATGGTTCAGAGGCCCCTGAATTTGTATTGCCGGATATACAAGGTGATAGCGTTGCCTTGTCAGATTTGAAAGGGAATATCATTTTATTGGATTTTTGGGCTTCATGGTGTCAGCCTTGCAGAAGAGCACATCCAAAGCTGGTAGAAGTATACGATCGGTTTAAAGATGCAAAATTTGAAAGAGCAAACTCATTTACCATTGTAAGCATTTCCATTGATGAACACAGAGATCGTTGGCTTCGTGCAATTGAAGAGGATAAGCTCTCATGGCCTCATCATTTAAGTGATTTAAAGGGAAATCGTTCTGAAGTAGCTGCACTTTATAATGTTCGCAGCATACCCGCTTCATTTTTATTAGATCATAATGGAGTAATTATAGGTGTTAATCCGGATAAAAATGAATTGATAAGGCAATTGGAGTGGCGTTTAGCAATAAACTGACAAATTGTCTTAATTTTTGGATGGCAAGGAATTTGATTGGTTAATGAAAAAAATATTATTTGTTTTTAAAAATAATAATGAAGATGACAGAAAAAGAGCAAGAAAACATGAATAATGAGGAAGCTAAGGACACTTCTCAAAATGAAAATATAGAGCAAGATGTTAATGAAGAATCACCTGAGAATACTACTGTTGAATTAACTCCTGAAGAAGAAATAGAGTTGCTGAAAGCAAAAATTGAAGAGCAAAAAGATAAATACTTAAGACTTTATGCAGACTTTGATAATTTCAGAAAAAGGACAGCTAAAGAGCGTTTACAGTTAATTGATACAGCAACTTCTGAGATTATGACAAGATTACTTCCTGTTATAGACGATTTTGAGCGTGCTGTTGTATCAAATGAAAAATCTGATGATGCTGACCAAATAAAAGAAGGAATGCACATAATTCATAAAAAACTAACCACTACTCTTCAGTCTCAGGGTTTGGTTAAAATGAAAACCGTTGGGGAAGATTTTGATACAGATAAACATGAAGCTATTACAGAAATTGCGGCCGGAAAAGATAAAAAAGGAAAAGTAGTTGACGAATTAGAAGGAGGATACTTTTTAAAAGATAAAATTATCAGGTTTGCAAAAGTGGTAGTAGGAAAATAGTAAAAAATTATGTCTAAAAGAGATTATTATGAGATACTGGGAGTATCTAAAAGTGCTACAGCAGAAGAGTTAAAAAAAGCATATCGAAAAGTAGCTTTAAAACATCATCCGGACAGAAATCCGGGGGATAAATCAGCTGAAGATAAGTTTAAAGAAGCTGCGGAAGCCTATGAGGTGCTCAAAGACCCTCAAAAACGAGAGCGTTATGATCGTTTTGGTCATGATGGTGTTAAAGGTCAGGGTTTTGGTGGCCAGGGTCAGGGTATGAATATGGAAGATATTTTTTCCAATTTCAGCGACATCTTTGGTAATGATGATCCTTTTGAGGCATTTTTTGGAGGTGGCAGAACTAGGTCTTCATCAAGGAGAAGAACCGGCAGAAAAGGAACTAATTTAAGAATCAAAGTAAAGTTAGGTCTTAAAGAGATAGTTGAAGGTGCCAGAAAAAAACTGAAAGTAAAAAAACTAATTGTTTGTCAGGCTTGTAACGGCTCGGGTGCTGAAAATAGTGCAGATGTTGAAACTTGCCCTACTTGTCATGGTTCAGGTCAGGTCCGAAGAGTAACTAATACGATCTTAGGGCAAATGCAGACGGCAAGCACTTGTCCAAGCTGTCATGGCTCCGGAACTATCATCAAAAACAATTGTAAGGCATGTAGCGGAGAAGGACGTATATACGGCGAAGAAATGGTAGAAGTAGATATACCTGCCGGAGTATCTGACGGCATGCAGCTTTCATTAAGTGGCAAAGGAAATGCCGGTGAAAAAGGTGGTCCTGCCGGTGATTTGATAATATTAGTCGAGGAAACTCCTCATGAAGAGCTTATGCGTGATGGGATTAACATTATTTACCCGCTACATATTAGTTTCATAGATGCCGTTTTAGGAACTTCTGTTGAAATTCCTACAGTAGAAGGAAAAGTAAGAATAAAAGTACCTCCGGGAACCCAAAGTGGAAAGATTTTTAGACTGAAAGACAAAGGGATACCCAATATTAATAACCCTTATGAAAAAGGAGACTTATTGGTCGATATGAATGTATGGACCCCAAAGAAATTGTCTCCTGAGGAAAAGGAGCTTTTAGAAAAACTAAAAGATTCTCCAAACTTCAAGCCTATGCCTAACAAACAGGAGAAAGGCTTCTTTTCAAGAATGAAGGATTATTTTTCTTAGGTTGTTTTTCAACACAAAATATTATCGCGTAAGAAAAAAAGGAGATTTTATAGACAATAGCTCCTAACGTCTGAAAAAACCGTATTTAAATATGCAATAAATAGCCCTGAACCCGTCTTTCCAGTTTATGTGTTTCCCTTCCTCATAAGTTCTTCCATAATATGATATACCTACTTCATATATTCTAATTCCGGGAATTCTGGCAATTTTTGCCGTAACTTCCGGTTCAAAACCAAAGCGGTTTTCTTTCAGTTTTATTTTTTTTATTATATCAGTTCTGAAAAGTTTGTAACATGTTTCCATATCTGTCAGGTTCAGATTGGTCATCATATTTGATAAAAATGTTAAAAACTTATTCCCGATTGAATGCCAGAAAAACAAAATTCTATGAGGGTTTCCACCCATAAACCTTGATCCGTAAACAATATCGGCACGACCATTTAAAATAGGGTTCAGTAAAATAGTGTATTCATCAGGGTCATACTCCATATCTGCATCCTGAACAATTAGAAAATCACCTTCTGCTAATTCAATACCCTTACGAATAGCAGCCCCTTTTCCTTTGTTCACTTCCTGTCTGAAATACCGAATTAGAACTACGTCCTTATGCTCCGCAATAAATGTATTTATAATTGTTTCTGAATTATCTGTCGAACAATCGTCTATAATGATAATTTCTTTGGAAATGTTTTCGGGTAGTTTAGCTTTAATGATCTTCTCCAATATTTGGTGAATTGTATTTGCTTCATTATAAGAAGGTATAACTATGCTCAATTTTTTCATTGGAAAATCTATTTAGAATTTTAAAGCGTAAACGGCTATTTAAAAAGGATACGAAAGGTGTTTTAATTTTTTCATTAATAAAAACAATTGTATTCAAAACTTACAATTAAGAATTAGCTCAAAAAGAAATTGCCGAATACTTCCACAAATTTGCGATTTTTTATATAAAATAAATTGATTTTTTTCAAAAACTAAGGCTAAATAAAGATAAATACTAATTTTGTAACTACATATGCTGTCAAATACAAGAGGAATTTCAGCCGTTTTAACATGGCTATTTATTATTTGGGGTAGTTTAAATTTGTTTATTTTAAACGGATATTTCTCGCTTTGGGATCAGGATGAATCTGCTTATGCAGGTTTTGCTCTTCAAATGATAGAGACCGGCAACTGGTCAATTCCTGAATTTCTTTGGTCGGAGCCACACAGAAAAACCCCCTTCCATTTTTGGACTATTGCAGTCAGTTATAAAATCTTTGGAGTAAATGAATTTGCCGTTAGATTTCCGGGAGGTTTGGCAATTATGCTAACCTGGTTGTGTACCTATTTTATGGGCAGGCGGGTTTTTGGCCATCAGGCTGCGGTAACGGCTGTATTGCTTTTGTGTGCTTCATTATTTTTGCCCCATCTCGGAAAAATTTCTGTGACAGATGCTGTTTTGTTATCCTGGCAAACCATGGCAGCCCTCGGGATTATATGTTTTATGCATGAGCCAAAAAAAAGATGGCTGTTTGCAGTTTGGTTGGGGGTTGCAGGAGGTGTAATGACTAAAGGCCCGCCGGTTTTGATGTTGGCAGGGGGCATGGCTTTTATACTGCTGATTTTTCATCCAAATCGCTGGAGATTGTTGCGACTGCATCCATGGTTTTTTCTCCCTCTTGCATTGCTTCCTCTTTATTTTTGGGGTAGACAGGCATGGCAATATGATGATGGTGTTTTTGTAATGTGGATGCTTGACTGGTATATACTGGATAGGGCAAAAGGTGGTGTTGCCTTTGGGCAAACAGGTCCTCCGGGATACTTTTTAGCACTTTTTATTTTATCATTTCTCCCTTTTTTACCCCTGTTTTTTAAGTCCCTTGGAGTAATGTTGAAAAAAGGAGTTTTCAATTCCAGGCGCAACATTAATTATCTTTATTTCTTTGCCTGGTTTGTCCCCTCCTGGTTTTTATATGAATTCATTCCCAGTAAACTACCTTCATATGCACTTGCCGCAATGCCGGGAATAGCCCTTTTAATGGGCTACTATTTACAAAATAGCCGTTTTTTATATGAGCTGAATTCTACATCCAACAAGCTGTTTGCTTCTTTTGGATTACTTTTAGCAATAGGAATTGCGATTGGTTTGCCTCTGGGGTTAAACTCTGTCATAGATATCGGCTTTCAGCCTTTGTTATATTCAGCCTTAGGAATATGGTTACTGTTTTCTATCCTTCAGTTGGTTTTTATTTTCAAAAAGAAAGCATTGATGTGGTATCAAAATGGAATGATTATAGGTTTGTTTTTTGTTAGTGTCGGTTGGTTATTGGCAGTTCCATTATTAGAACCTGCACGTTCTGCTACTAAAAAGGCTGCTAATGTTGTTATAGATAAACCAAATATTGAAAAAGTATATTTAGATATTCCTTATCCACTGCCTTCTTTGCCTTTTTATTTGCACACCAAGAAAATCTCATATACAGACATAAGGCATGAAGCCGGTTTTGAAAATTTCACTACAGCAGGTCATGCATGGATTACAGATTCTGAAAGATTTCAGGAAAGGAAAAATTATCTTACAGAAAGTGTTGTGCTGCAAAATTATGACACATATGAGATAGATGGATGGATCTCTGATAAAGGACGATGGCTGACATATATAGTTGTAGTAAAGAAATAAACCAGACAAATGAAAAAGGCTGAGTTGAATTATGTAAAAAAAGGGAAAGGGCCGGTGATGCTGCTATTGCATGGTTTTGGTTTTGATGGCACTGTGTGGGATATGATGTTGCCGGAGCTTAGTGAAACTTTTACTTTAATTATTCCGGATATGCCGGGATTTGGAAATTCTGACTTGCCAAAAGATAAACCCTTAACAATCGATTCAATAGCTGATAAAATTGATGAAATAATAGAAATTGAAAAAGTAAAAGAGTTTACTTTTACCGGTCATTCAATGGGCGGCTATGTAGGTTTGGCTTATTTAGATAAGTTTCCTCAAAAGTTAAATTATTTGGCATTACTAAATTCTCATGCATTTGAAGATAGTGCAGATCGTGTCGGTAACAGGAAAAAAACTTTGGAATTTATTGAGAAATATGGAAGCAGACCATTTATAAAGGAGTTTTACAAGACAATTTTTCACGCTGATTTTAAATTAAATTTTCCTGAAGTTTATGATAGCTTATTGAAAAAATCATCATCAATACCGGCTGAGAGTCTTATTTGCTCTACAAAAGCCATGATAAACAGGCCTGACCGAACTACAGTTGTCCGGAAATCTAATGTTCCATTGTGCTTGATTCTGGGCGATCAGGACAAATTTATGATACTGGAACAATGTGCTAAAATGGCAGAGTTAGCAGATTTTACTGACTTTCATATTTTAAAAAACTCAGGGCACATGGGATTGCTGGAAGAACCTACAAAGGTTTCGGGAATTCTGAAAAAAACTTTAAATTTTCAAAAGAAAATTCATTAAACAGTACATAAAATCTAATAAAACCACTTAATATTTAGCTAACTTTGCCCGTCATTTAGCCTTTATTTTTAAGCAAAAAAAGCATTTGAAAATGCAATTTTCAGGTGGATATAAAGAAGAAAGCTCATTCAAAACCTAAATAAATTAAGCACATGAATAGTATTTTGAGCTTACAGGAAGTCTCGAAAATTTATGGAAATGAGAAAATTTTACATAATATTAGTTTAGAAGTTCCCGAAGGAAATCTTTTTGGATTATTGGGACCGAATGGTGCAGGGAAAACCACACTTATCCGGATTATTACGGATATAATTGGCGCAGATGCAGGTCGTGTTTTTATAAAAGGAATTGAAAACCCTAAAAATAGACAGACTTTAATCGGATATATGCCGGAAGAAAGGGGATTGTACCGAAAAATGAAAGTCGGAGAACATTTGATTTATCTTGCAAGATTGAAGGGTTTGAGCTCAAAGGTAGCAAAGGAGCGAATTCATTTTTGGTTAGAAAAGTTTGAAATAGAGCAGTGGTGGAAGAAAAAAATTGAAGAGTTGTCCAAGGGTATGCAACAAAAAATACAGTTTATAGCTACAGTTGTACACGACCCGGAAATTTTAATACTGGATGAACCTTTTTCAGGACTTGATCCTGTAAATGCCAGTTTAATACGAAAAGAAATATTTGAACTAAAAGACAAGGGTAAAACTATCATTTTTTCAACGCACCGAATGGAGCAAGTAGAAGAAATATGTGAAAAAATTGCACTCATACATAAAGGAGAGAAAGTTTTAGAAGGCAAAGTGAGTGATATTAAAGAATCTTTTAAAGAAAATATTTACAAGCTTGAATTTGATTCAGAAAACCTTCCGGCTGTTTCTGAAAATGATGTATATGAAGTGATTAATCAGAATCATAATACAGTAGTTGTGAAAATGCCGGCAGATAAAACATCTAATGAATTGATTAGATTTTATCTGGATAGAGGTATGGGGATTAAATCATTTAATGAAATCCTCCCGACTATCAATGAAATTTTTATAAAAAAAGTAACCGAAAATTAGATGGAAAAAATACGCTTAATCATTTTTCGAGAATTTTGGACAAGGGTGCGAAAAAAGTCGTTTATTCTAACTACAGTACTTGCTCCATTGGGGTTTGTCTTGTTTTTTATAGCTATTTTCTTTATTAGCGCATACTCTATGGAGAGCAGACAAAGGGTGGTGGTTTTAGACGAAAGTAATTTTTTTAAAATGAAAATTCCTGATGGTCAGGGTTTATATTTTTTCTTTCAGGATACCACTCTTACCTATCTGGAAGAAAATTATAAAGAGATGGGGTTTGATGGAATTTTGTATATCCCGGAAATCAGAAATTTGCAATTCCCTGCAGGAATAGTTTATCAATCGGAAAATCAACCCGGAAGACAAACTATATCATATATAGAAAGGCGCTTAAGTGAGCGTTTGCGGGAAGTTAAAGTAGAACAAACAAATATTGATAGTGAGATTTTAAAGGAAATACAGGCAATTTCTGTTTCTGTAAGTCCCCGGGTGATTAGTGCAGCAGGCACTAGGGAAGCAAATACCATAGTCGCCACCGCAATAGGATATATAATGGGTTTTGTGATTTACATAGTCTTATTTGTTTACGGTACCATGTTGATGAAAGGTGTTATGGAAGAAAAAACAAATCGGATAGTAGAAATTATAGCATCTTCTGTAAAACCTTTTCAATTAATGATGGGTAAGATAATCGGTATTGGATTGGTAGGTATCACCCAATTTGTATTGTGGGCCGTATTAATTACCATTGCCAATGTATTTTTAAGTCTGGCATTTTCAGGGAGTATATCCTCACTCGATGAAATAGCCGGCCCATCAGCTGCTGCTGAAGCCAGCGGAGTAAATCCGGATCAGGTAATGGAAACAATTGCTGCTGTTAGAGATTTACCTTTGCTCAAGATCGGACTGACTTTTATCTTTTATTTCATTGGCGGATATTTGCTTTATGGAGCCTTGTTTGCTGCAATCGGCTCAGCTACTAATGATGACGGAGATTTACAATCTTTGACTTTCCCAATTTCTATTCCTATTATCATCTCAATGGTTATAATGATGTCTGTGGTGTCTGCACCGGATAGCCCCTTAGCTTTTTGGTCATCTATGATTCCGCTATCCAGTCCTATTATTATGCCTGCCAGAATAGCATTCGGGGTTCCCTTATGGGAAGTCTTGCTTTCAATGAGCTTTTTAATTGCCGGCTTTGTATTTACAACCTGGTTCGCTTCAAAAGTTTATCGAACCGGAATATTAATGTATGGTAAAAAAGTAACTGTCAGAGAACTATTCCGCTGGGTATGGTATCGTTAGAGAAAAATATTAAAAGAATAGCAGCCGTTGATTTAGGTACAAATACTTTTCGGTACCTTATTGTGGACTATGATACTGTTAGTCAATCTAAAACAGTAATTGCCGAAAAGGAAGTTTTTGTGAAAGTGTTTGAAAAAAATAGTCAGATAATCACTGATGAAAAATTAAAATTGGCCGAAGAAACATTAAAAAACTTTAGCAATGATTTTAAGAAGTATAAAGTTGATTTTATTAAAGCGATTGCCACTGAAGCCTGGAGAAGTGCTGAAAACGGTATGCACTTTATAAATGAAATAAAGAAAAGTCTTTCGCTTGAAATAGAAATTATTGACGGGCAAAAAGAGTCAGATTATGCTTTTCAGGCGGTATGCAGTTTGTTGGATGATAATCACCAACCTTTTTTATTAATGGATATTGGTGGAGGGAGTACAGAATTTGTTTTTTTTGAAAATAAAAAAATATTATACTCGGTAAGCTTTCCTATTGGCAGCTCTAAAGTGAAAAATAAGTTTCCGTTTAGTGATCCTCCAAAGTCGAGTGAAATTGCTTATTTGAAAGGCTTTTATCAAGATTCCATAACTGATTTGAAATCAATTTCTATTCCGGAGAATGCATCAATTATAGGTTTGTCCGGTGCATTTGAAACTTTAGGAAGCATTATGAGTAAAGATAAATGCCCGCTATTATTAGAAGTGAAAAAAGAAGATTTTACTGCAGTTACAGAAGATGTGCTGGCTAAAAATCCGGAAGAAATTAAATTAATTCCGGGCATGCATCCTCTTCGTGCAGATTTAATGCCTTATGCATTGTTACTGATAGAAGTTGTCATGCGGCAATTTAGTATAAAGTCTGTATTTTGTACGACAGTTTCATTACGAAATGCTTTGGCAGATGAAATGGCGTCTGAAAAAGTAAATAGATTATGAAAAATAAATGGGTAGGATTGTTTTGGGTTTTAGTCTGTTACCTAGTAGCTTTATTAGCGGCTGTTTTAAGCGTAATGTATTTGCCTTTTGAAAGTCCGGTTTATAAAGCTTTAGCTGCAGATATAATTGCAACTGCTGCTGTTTTTGGCTTTAGTGTAATTTTCAGAAACGCCAGTTTTTATGATGCTTATTGGAGTGTCGCTCCTGTATTTATTGCATTATATTGGAAATATTCATTCGGTGGGATGGAATGGAGTATTCCGGAAATTGTTTCTTTTTTAGTGATATTAGTATGGTCTGTAAGATTAACAACAAACTGGTATAGGGGGTGGGAAGGACTTTCTCATGAGGATTGGAGATATAAGCAGTTAAGAGAACAAACAGGGAAATCTTATCCTCTAGTAAACTTTTCGGGCATACACCTATTCCCTACATTAATTGTATTTGCAGCATGTCTGCCTTTAATTTCAGTTTATACATCTGACGCCATGTCTTTAGATCTTGTAAGTGTTTTTGCAATAATTACAGGATTAGCAGCTGCTGCCATTCAATGGTTTGCTGACGAACAAATGCGTGCCCACAGGGCTAAAAAACGCTTTACAAACAAAAAAGAGATTATTGATACCGGACTGTGGAAATACTCCAGGCACCCGAATTATTTTGGGGAAATACTTTTTTGGTTTTCTATACTTCTATTTGGAATATCAGCCGGAAATATGGAATGGTGGATGTATAGTGGCATAATATGCATGATATTGTTATTTGTTTTTATCAGTATTCCTTTGATGGAGAATAGAATGTTGGTTAAATATCCTCAATATATTGTAGAACAAAAACGTAAGTCTGCTTTGATTCCATGGTTTAAAAACGACTAAAATTAGAGGTCACTATCACTTTTATTTTTTTCAACAAAGCTTAGAAATTCATCAACATTGTTAAATACAAAAGAATTGTCAGGAACGTTAACATTTGCCTTTTCTATATTTATACCTAAATAAATAATTTTCACATCCGGAAATTGAACAGACAATTTATTTATATATGATTGTATGTCTTCAGCGCAGGGAGTTGTAGTAATTGAGCAAACCATAAATTCCGGGCTATGTATGTCACAAACCCCTCTTAGGTCATTTTCAGGTACACTGCAGCCAAGGTAAATGACTCGATTATGTCTTGATTTTAAGATGTATGCTGAAAATAAAAGATTTAACTCATGTTGCTCTCCCTCAGGACAAAATAGTAAATATTTTTTCACACCTTTACCACTTGGGTTTATATGACCATCAACTGCGACTATCAACTTTTGTCGAATGAGGTTTGTCATAAAATGTTCCTGAGCCGGGTTTATGCTACCGGCCATCCACATTATTCCAATTCTTCGTAGAAAAGGGTAAAGAACTTTAACCACACAGTCTTCAAAACCATGCCTCAGGATACAGGTATTTATGGTTTTTTCAAATTGCTCCTCATCCATATCAACAAGAGTGGTGGTAAGGGTATTAATTATATTAGTAGAGTCACATTTTACATTTGAGAACTTTAATACCTGAGTAGAAATTTCATCATCACTCAGTTTGGCAATTTTTGATATTTTAATACCGTTTTCTTTTAAGAAAGCAATGTTAAGGACTTTTTTTAAGTCATTGTTGGTGTAATACCTGATATTTGTTTTAGTTCTTGAAGGATTTAGGATATTGTAACGTTGTTCCCAAATTCTTATAGTATGTGCTTTTATCCCGGTAATTTGTTCCAGTTCCTTAATTGTATATTTAGACAAAATTTATTTTTTTTTAATAAACAATTATTTACGTGCTATTGTTTATAATTGTTGCTCTCAAAGTTAAACAAAACAACCTAAGGTATGGTAGCACAACTAAAAAAAATTAACATATTTTTTAAATAAAGTTATACTGAATCAGGTATTTCAAAAGAATTTCAATATTCTTTGATTTGAATTATAAATGTCAAGAAATATAGTTTAAAAACAAATTGTTTGTTTTTTTATAACAATTATCCTATTGGTTGACAAGGATTTAGCTTTTTAAATTAATTTTATTATATTTGACTAACATTTTTTAACTTAAATAAATTACATGCGCGCACTTTATAAATTCGTTTGTTTTTTCCTTCCGGCATTAATTCTTTTTACCACCTCTAATGCCGAAGATATCTTACCTAAATATCAAACTCAGGCAGAAATAGAAGCATATCAAATGCAGAAATATGGTCAATTAAGAGGCCAATTGTCAAGTGATAGGATGACAGATTCATGTGATGGTATTTGTGGTGAGCAAGCTCCAAGTGGATGTTGGTGTGATAATGATTGTGTTCAACATGGGGACTGTTGCTTTGATTTTTTAGATGTATGTGGTAATCAACCCGATGTGTTAGAAATGCCTGAAGATATGTGGGTCCCCGGTGAGTTCGAAGAGGTTCAATCCGTTTTGCTTCGCTGGCCAACCAGTAGTAGTGGAGCATACAGAAGACTTTATACTGCTCTTGCGGATGCTATTCAACAGGAGGCCGAGGTTTGGATAGTTTATTCGGGAGATACAACAAATGTGCACAATATGATGGACATGGAGGGCAAAACACTTTATAACCATAAGTTCTTAAACGTCCCTTCAAATTCTATCTGGGCACGTGATTACGGTCCATTTGGATTTTATCACGGAGAAGAAGATGAGTTGGCATTCATTGATATGCAATATTATCCTTCAAGACCTTTGGATAATGACATACCACAGGCTGTAGCAGATATGATGGGTATTGATAATTACGTGATGAATTTGTATCAGGAGGGCGGAAATTTAATGGTTGATGGATTTGGGTTTGGTTACTATAGTACCGGTGCTTATGACAGAAACCCTATTTGGACTGAAGAGATTGTGGATGATTATAAGAAATCAACTTTTGATTTTCATTCTGTGGCTGCACCCCTGCGCTTAAGTTGTGACGGCGGTACCGGGCATATTGATATGTATGCCAAGCTTATTGATGAAAGATCAATTTTAGTAACGGAATATCCGGAAGAAGTTACAGCTCAAGATCGGGATATAATTAATGATAATATTGACAATCATTTTGCACCGGCAATATCAACTTATGGAACACCAATGGAAATAGTACGTTCTCCGGTTCCCAACAGAGATAATGGCGATTTAGCAACCAGTTGTGGCCAGATAAATTCGGATGCCAGAGGTTATGTGAATGGTTTGTTTGTAAACAGAAGTTTTATAATGCCGATTTATTCTAATAATAACTCAGGAGACGCCGAGCAGGACTCAATTGCCATAGAATACTACAGAGAAATTATGCCGGGATACAATATTGTACCTATAGATGCCCGATTGTTAACTCCTATGGGAGGCGCTATACATTGTATAACTATGCAAATTCCGGCGGATAACCCAATTCGTTTTTGGCACCCTCCGGTTGAAGGTCTTCAGGCAGCTCAATCTGAATATAACTTTAAATCAAGAATAACCAACAGAAGTGGAATAGAAGATGCTGAATTGCGTTGGAGAGTTAACGGACAAGCATGGAAAAGTGTTAGCTTAACAGATAGCATGGGTTACTATGTTGGCAGCATTCTGAATCCCGGCTTTACAGTTATGGACACAATTGAATATTACCTACATGCTAAAAGTAATAACGGCAAAGAAATGACTAAACCTATAGTTGCACCTGAAGGTCATTATAGATTTTGGTTTGAAACCGGTAAAATTTTCTTACCGGCAATTGAGTATAGCCTTGATGAAGATAAACCTTTGGAAATTTCAGTTTATCCCAATCCTACTAGTACAAATATTAATATTTACATGAAATATAACGGATTTAAGCCATTAGAGTTAAGTGTAACAAATGTACTTGGTGAAACTGTTTATCAATCAGGTGTGAGTTTTAGTGGTGAAAATGTTAAAACGATACCAGTAGAAGATTACTCTCCCGGAGTTTACTTTATAAAAGTATCCGATGGAGATAGTCATCGTATAAGCAGATTTATTAAGCAATAGATTTGTTTTAAAAGAAGTTGTTTTTAAAAGAGGTAGTCAAAAGGCTGCCTCTTTTTTGTTAAAAGTATTAGTTTCATCATATACTTTAAAAATTAAGAATAATATTGGTACTATACATTAAAAATATGGTTTGCAACCGTTGCATTATGGTTGTAAAAGCTACGTTGGAAAAACTGGGAATAAAGCCTGTTTCGATAAGTTTGGGCGAGATTGATTTAGGAGATATAAAATTATCTGATAAAGTATTGATGGAATTAGATAAAGAACTCGAACAGCTTGGGTTTGAACGGATTGATAATAGAAAAAGCCGGATGATTGAAAAAATAAAAAATATCATCATAGAAACAATTCACGAAACAGACGGGGAGCATAATGCAAATTGGTCAGATATGATTTCCAAAGAGTTAAATCAAAGCTACAGCTACCTGAGTAATTTATTTTCCTCAGTTGAAGGAATAACAGTGGAACACTTTATTATTCTTCAAAAAATAGAAAAAGTAAAAGAACTGCTGGTTTATGATGAACTCACCCTTAGTCAGATAGCATTCAAACTGGATTATAGCAGTGTGTCTCACCTATCAGGACAATTTAAAAAAGTTACCGGTTTTACCCCTTCTCAATTCAAAAAAAACAAACAAAAAAAGCGGAAACCACTGGACGAGGTTTAAAATAAATCCTTTTTTTTCCTGAATCTTTGTTTAGCTATAATCCATAAATTTTATAAACTAATCCGGAAATTGTATAAAGCCTATACAGTTTTAAGTCAGTAATTTTGTAGAACAATTATTTAACAGCAAGGGATGTAGAAGAAAAGCTGATAAAATTGTTCAACCGATGTTAGAAATCATTGGATAAATTATTAATAAAATCTATTAAAATGAAACACACGTATAAAGTAGAAGGGATGACTTGTGGGAATTGCGTATCTAAGGTAAAAAGCGAAATCCTTAAGCATCCGGATGTCCTTACGGCAGAAGTCAGTCTTGAAAAGAAGCAGGCTGAAATAGAAATGGATAAACACATTCAAACAAGTGATTTGCAGAAGCGTTTGTCTGATATCGGTAATTATACAATTTCCGAAAAGGATGTCGATATGCAGCATGAAGAAACAGAAACGGAGAATGAAGATTCATGGTTTCAAACATATAAGCCCATTCTGCTGATTTTTGCCTTTGTTGCCGGTGTTTCTTTCTTAGCAGCTTATTCAGCAGGTGTTGTTGATTGGATGCTCTGGATGCAATACTTTATGGCTGGATTTTTCATTACTTTTTCTTTTTTTAAGTTTCTTGACCTCAAAGGTTTTGCAGAAAGCTATTCTACTTACGATCTTTTAGCAAAAAAAATATATAACTACGGATATGTATATCCTTTTTTGGAACTTGGACTTGGTATAGCATATCTGACCGGTGTTTTTCCACTTTATACTTATGTTGCAACAATAGTAATTATGGGCTTCAGCAGTATAGGAGTAATACAAAGTGTGCTTGATAAGCAAAAAATTCAATGCGCTTGTCTTGGAACTGTCTTTAATCTGCCGATGAGTACAGTAACTATAATTGAAGATTTGCTAATGGTGGCAATGGCTGCAGGGATGCTGATTATGGTAGTTTAAGAATTATCAAAAAACTAAAGGCTTTATAGAATCTGTAAACAGAGTCCATGAAAGCCTTTAGGAATTATTAAGGTATCTCTATTTTATCGTCCAACATTCACTTTAAGCCATTCGGTTTTATCTTTTGTTTGAACTTTTAGCATATAATATCCTGCCGGTAAGTGATCAGTATTGATTTGAGTTTCATTTGTTTGCAGTATGCTTTCAAAAATTAACCTGCCGTAAAGGTCAAATAAATATACTTTTTCCAGCTGCTTACCGGATTGAATATTGATTTTTTCAATAGCAGGATTTGGATAAATTTTAATTTGGTTTTCATCCTGAATTTCATTTACACTAACCGGATTAAATTCAATGATTGAAGTGGTTGTCATTGTTTGTACTTCCAGTTCTGTTTCATTTTTATCTATTGCTTTAACATTGCTGATACTAAATTCAATTGGATAATATGTCAGGCCTTTACCGGAAAGATCGTCTTTTATCACGAAACTCACTTCAGCAATTATTCCATATTGAGAGATTATGTTTTGTTGATTAGTACGGGTAATGGCTATATCTGAGGTTCCGGTGCCGGGGAAGTGTTTTGAAAACCCAAGTAGATTTACTCCCGGAGTGCCTACCCATGAACTGTCATACATGAGGCTTGGTGAATTCTCCATTAATTCTTCATCATAGTTCATAGTAAATGCAATTCCATAGATTTCATCAACGGGTGAATTTGCATCTCCGTAAATAATACTTGCAATCGTAATTTGCCCCGGATACATTGTGTCCGGTAACTGAACAAATAGAGGAGGCCCATTTTGCGAAGAATTTTTGCTAATCCATCATTAGTCCCAACCCAGATGTCGCCATTTAACTCTACAGCCAAAGCGTTGACATAATAATCAGGTAAATCAGAACTGGAAGTGTCATAAACAACCCAATTGACACCATCAAACTTTGCTATACCCCCACCAGTCATGCCGAAAGTTCCAACCCAAATATTATCATTTTGATTTATGGCAATAGATGAAAGTGAGTTCTGAGGAATATCAGAGTTGTTTGTATTAAAAATAGTCCAGTTATTCTCATCAAAACTGGCTAAGCCTCCTCCAAGAGTACCAATCCATTTGGATCCGGTGTCATCTATTTTAATGACGCTAATAATGTTATTTGGTAAATCAGAGTTAGAAGTATTATAAACTGTCCAATTTGCCTGACATTCAATGTGATTCAGAAATACATACATTAGTATAAATGTAAATAGTACTGTTTTTAAGTGTAAGTTTTTCATGAGTATTTATTTTTTTGTCCGTTAATGGTCTTTTTCACATGTAAAAGTAAACACAGACTTTATGAAATGAAAAGACAAATTTTCATACTTTTCGGATAAAAATTAGATTTAAAATGAACAATTGTTAATATAAATAAAAGAAAAACAGATGCTTATAAAAATCCATAGACAAACATTTTCGACAAAATAAAAATTTACTTAACAAAATAATATTGACAAAAAGTATAAATTGCACAAAATTGAATAAAGATGCAAAACAGTAAACTCATTCAAACAATTCGTTCTCTGGGAAAAGTTGATCTTAACCGGTTAAAAGCTTTTGTAGAATCCCCTTATTACAACAAGCATATAAATGTGATTGAACTTATGCAGTATATTTACAATTGTTATCCTGGCTTTGATACAGGTCAGCTTGAACGCAAAAAAGTATATAAATCACTATTCCCCGGCCAAACCTATGATTATTCAAAGCTCTCTCACCTGATGAACTATCTGCAGGAGCTTACAGAACATTTTCTGGCAGCAGAAGCTTTTAATACAGATACATTTTTACCTCATTATCTCGCTTTGTTAAAGATAAAAAACACCGGCTTGAATTTTCTATATGAAAAAAAATATGCATGCAGCTAAACTGTTAAAACAACTTCCGGAAAATGACAAACTGCATTTTTATTACAAATTATGCATTGAAAATGAAATGGATAATTTTTTCATCAACAGGAAAAAGAAAGCCGGAACAAATCATTTACAGCAAAAGTCAGACAGTCTGGATTTATTTTTCATTGCTAATAAGCTTGAATATTGGTGCGATATGCTCAACAGGAGCAATGTTCTGAACATTGATTATGACTACCCCTTGATGGAAGAGATCATTCGGCTGATTCATTCTGATAAGGAAAAGTATCTTTCAATATCTGCCATTAAAAACTATTACTTCATCCTGTTGACATTGAAAGAGCCTGAAAATGAGATACATTTTTTTCAATTGAAAAAAAATCTTTCAGCTGACAGTAGTGCAATAGCAGAAAATGAAGAAAAAGTTCTATTTGATTACGCACAGAATTACTGCATCAAACGTATCAATAAAGGAGATTCACTTTTTTTGGAGGAATTGCTTTTTCTCTATAAAGAAATGATTCATCGCGAACTCATATATGAAAGCGGTTTTTTCCCTGCATCGGACTTTAAAAATGTGATTACTATTGCTTGCCGAACAAAATCTTTTGATTGGGCAGAGGATTTTATTTTTCAATACAAAGAAAAATTGGAGCCCGGAATCCGGGAGCATGTTTTTCAATACAATCTGGCATCTTTATACTATGAAAAAGGAGATTATGACAAAGCTCTAGAACTGCTTAACAAGGTGGAGTTTACGGATATTTATTTTGCATTGGGCGGCCGTTCCATGCTGATGAAAATTTATTTTGAACTTAATGAGCACGATGCCCTCAATTGGCATTTGGATGCTTTTATAAATTATCTTCGTAGAAATAAGCTGGTTTCAAAATATCAATACTCAGTACATATTAATTTTATAAGATTTACCCGTAAAGCTTTTCAACTAAAATCGGATACAGAATGGAAGAGTAAAAAAGAACTGGAAAAGGCATCTAAAAAGCTGATAGAAATGATTAATCAAACCAAAGAAATTACCAACAAAGCCTGGCTGGAAAAGCAACTAAAAAAAATAATGAAAGAGGATTAAGAAGTTGATTTTATTTTAAAATATTTGCTTTATAAAGCTTGAAAAATCATTTTAGAACATTACCTCAATAAAGTGACATTCCCGTATTTTGTTACCGTTACACCGGAAAAACATCTTGCCTGTAAATGATAAGCAAATACATCTGAATTTAGTATGACACCATTAAACCTTCCGTCCCATCCGGAGTTGATGTCATTAGTTTCAAACACCAGTTGTCCCCAGCGATTGAAAATTCTGAAAAAATCAATGCTCTCAAGTTTTCGGCTCCTTACATACAATATGTCATTGATTTCATTGCCATCAGGAGTAAATGTATTTGGAATAAAAATGTCTTCTAAACAGTAATCTGTTATCTGTAAGAAAATGGAATCAGTAGCTTCACAGCCATTATTGTCTATAACTGTTAATTCAAAAAAAGAACTTCCATTTTCTAAAATTAGGGGGTTTGGACAATCTGAGCAATCTAAATATTCATCCGGACTCCAATAGTATTCTAATTCATTTCCAATTGCAGAACTAAGTAATTGATAGGTATTCAAAGTTATATCTGTCAATTCATAGCTTATTTTAACTTCAGGGCCTTCTTCAACTACAATATGCACATATTGAACAAAGTTTTCACAGATTTCTCCATCGGTTGAAAGTTGAAATGTTATGTCATGCTGAGGACTGACAACAGGGTTTAATTCATTAGCATTTTCAAACATCCATTCCGGGGACCAAGTAAATGTACTATTTTCATCAAGTTCAGGAATATGTGATTCCAGCTGAACCTCTTGGCCTTTACAAATTGCAATGCTATCAACAAAAGTAGTACTCTGATTTTCAACAACATAAACTGTTGTCTCATTTGACAAGCTACAGCCGTATTGATTTACTGCATATGCATAGTAGGTTGTCGTTTGGTGTGGATTAACAGAAATTTGTTCTGAGTCTAAATATAAGCTCCCGTCATCAGAAAGCCATGTTAGGGTAGTGTTATCTGAGACTATGTTTCCGTTTAAATTTATATGTTGCCCGGAGCAAATTGTCGTATCAGGATCAATTATAAATTCAGGTTCAGGAAAAACATCAATATTTAATGTCCCATAATTTATACAACCATATTCATTATAAACAGCTATATGATATTCAGAGGAAATTTCAGGGTAAATAAAGTTTGAAGGACAATCAATACATGGAATTCCATTTCCACTTAACCATAATATACTATCTGTACTATTTATGTTTATTTCAATTCCATTGCCTTTACATATAGCTGTGTCGGCAGGCAATTGAACTTCAGGAAATGGCAGAATTTGATAATTAAGAGAATCTTCAATATAGCATTGATTAGTATTAGGGATAGAAGCAGTTACATGAAAAATTGATGTTTCTGATGAATAAATAATCGGGTTATGGCAGGTGTCACAACTGATATAAGCAGTTGATGACCAGTTATACTCAAATTCTTCAGGCAAAACTATCGTTAAACTGTCACCGTAACAGGAAGCATAGTCTGTCAGATTTAAAGGGTCAGGAAGTTGACCTTCTTCTACGATGATACTTGACTTTGCTTTGCAATTATTAATATCTCTAACAGTAAGGTTATAATTACCCGCACTTAAACCATTTATATTTTTCCCCATAAAACCATTGCTCCATTGGTAAAGGTAAGGCATAGACCCTCCGGTGGCAGTTGCTGCTACCCATCCATTAAATTCACCAGGACAACTTTCGTCTCCTGATAGCAGAGCTATTTGTATTTCCAATGGCTCTATAATCTCAATGCTGTCGATGTATTTTTCACATCCATTTTCATCTGTTATAGTGAGGTTGTAATAACCGGGAGACAAATCATCTTGTATGCTAGATGCTGAAATGCCATTTGACCATGTATAGGAATATGGTGCATTCCCACCCAATACCGTAATAGAAATTTTCCCGTTATCTTCACCATAACACCTTATGTGTTCTTTTTCATAACCAACCAAAAGAGGAAGAGGCTGCATTACAAAAATATTGGATTTACTTGAATTACATCCTTCTGAATCTGTAACAGTAAGTGAATAAAATCCTGAGCTTAATCCTGAATTTACAGATGTTGTATCACCATTTGACCATGAATAATCATAAGGCGCATTGCCACCCGTTGCTAAAACTTCAATTTGCCCATCATTACCCCCATAACAGCTAACAGCTGTTGCGGAAACATTCAGAGTTACGGGTAAATAAGGCTGAGTTACACTATCAGAAACCGTAAGCTGACAACCATTCGCATCAGTAATAAGCACTTCGTAAAGACCTGCCTGCAGATTTTGGGCAGTTTGTCCGTTTTGTCCGGGATTGGTGTTCCATGAAAATTGATAAGCCGGTGTGCCACCGCTGACATCTACGGTAATACTACCGTCATTGCCACCAAAACAACTGACGTTAGATGTATTAGTTGTAGCACTTAAAGCAGTAGGTTGGGTAATTTCGACGATAATTGATTGGTTACAACCAAAAGAATCCGTGACTAAAACATTGTGTGTTCCTGCCGGTAAACCGGTTGCTGTTGCAGCATTCATGGTTGAATCGCCGTTCCA
>REEL01000103.1 GCA_007695095.1 Chitinophagaceae bacterium
GCCCAAATTTGAGCATGCACATCTTCCGGATTTGAAGACATCATTTTTTGTTTAAGCGCCCGAATGGCATCATAATTAAAAATTCCCTGTTCTTCAATAAAATCATCACTCAGTAAGTCATTCATTATAAGCCCATTTAGTTCTTTTTTGAACCATGAAAGTAAAGGCACATCAAACCCATGCTTAGGCCGGTTGTATAGTTCCTGAGGAAGAATTTCCCGAAAGGTGTCTTGCAATATTCTTTTCTTCAGGTTTTTATCAATTTTATATTCTGCAGGCAGACTGTTCACAAACTCCACTAAATTATGGTCTAAAAAAGGCACTCTAACTTCCAGACTATTTGCCATAGACATATGGTCAACTTTAAATAACATTTGACCGGGAAGTAAAAGATGTATATCTGTTCTAAGAACATCATTGAAATCCCCATCATCATCTAAAAAACGTAAAATCTCATCTTTCCTTTGTAAAAAATCTTTTTGAACACCTTTTTCAATCAATAACTCAGAAGCATTTTGTTCAGATAAATAGGAGCACCACCTCCAGTATCTTTCTCTGTCAGCCAGATTTAATCCTTCAGAAAATCGATATGCCTGCCTGATTTTATCGGAATATTTATTGTTTCGTGATTTAGGTAAAGCGGAAAGTATTGGCTTTGAATATTTTAATAAACTATTCAGTGCACCGCCTTTTCTGGCTCTCCACTCAGCCCGGTGTTTATTATAACCTGCCATTAACTCGTCAGCACCATCTCCGGAAAGTGCTACGGTAGCTTTTTTACGGGTTTCTTTACAAAGAATATATACAGCCGCCAGTGAGGGATCGGCAAAGGGCTCATCCATATAGTTTAACAAATCATCTATATGAGCCAGTAGGTCATCATTGCTTAACTTAAATACGGTATGATTGGTGTTGTATTTTTGAGCGACCAGATTAGCATAGTAAGTCTCATCAAAATAAGCATTGTCTTTAAAACCGATGGAGAAGGTATTTAAATTTTTTGTGTGTCCTGCTGCCAGGGCAACTATACAAGATGAGTCAATTCCACCGCTAAGAAAAGCCCCCAGAGGCACATCTGAAATTAATCTCAGTCTTACTGATTCATCCAGGTGTTCGTAAAGTTTCTTTTTTGCATCTTCATAGCTGAGGGAAGCAACAGTTGCATCTGTTTTATTGTCAAGTTGAAAAAAAGCTTTCCTTTGTAGAGACTTTCCTTTAATTTTTAAATACGTACCCGGTTCTAATTTTTTGACAGCTGCAATTATAGAATGGGGAGTTGGTATATAATTAAATTGAAAAAACTGTCTTAAACTGCTATGATCCAGTTCGCGCTTAACAGGAAATTCTAAAAGTGCTTTTAGTTCAGAGGCGAAATAAAGAGTTTCTCCATCAAAAGAATACAATAAAGGCTTAATTCCCATTCTGTCCCGTGCAATAAAAAGCTCATTTTCCGCTTTATCATAAACAGCAAATGCAAAAAAGCCATTTAAGTATTGGAGGCACTCTGAGCCGTAGCAAGCATACATTTTTAGAAGAACCTCTGTATCAGATGATGATTGGAAAGAATACCCTTTAGAAATTAAATCTTTCCGCAGCAATTGGAAATTATAAATTTCGCCATTGAAAATGAGTGTATATCTTTCATCATCAGTGGTCATAGGTTGAGAACCGGCTGAAGAAGTATCTAAAATAGATAATCGGCGGTGTGCAAGACCGATATTTTCATCAAAAAAGAAACCTTCGCTATCAGGGCCTCTTTTGCTTAATTGACCGGAAGCGGCTCTTAAGTTTGCTTCCAGCTTGTTGTTCTGATTGTTAAATGAATAGTAACCGCTAATTCCGCACATGTAGTGTTAGCTTTTTTCTTAATTTTGTTCGCAAGTTACGGATAATGGAATTAAAAGATATTGTTGTCAGCCTTTTTTACTTTTTGATACTAATAATTATATCAAAGGTAGTGATTAACAAATATTACAAGGATGACCCGGCGAGTAAATATATTTTACCGGCCTTGTTTCTGCGTATTTTTGGTTCTTGGATAACGTCTTTTGTATTAATCGTGGGGGATGCCGGAACATTTTTTCACAGAGGCAGATTTATCTATAATCTTTTTTATCAGGACTTTGCATTAGGTATATCATTGCTCTTGCCCGAGTTAGGAAGCTTTCATTATGAAGTGGATTACTATCTCAGAATTTTACGTTCACACGATACATCTACTTATTTTGTTTCAAGAACATCAGCTTTAGCGTCATTAATGACATTTAACAGTAATTATGCGAATCATATTTTGTTTTCTGCATTCTCCTTCTTTGGCGCCTGGAAGTTTTTTAATGTCATGCGGGAAATGTATCCGGAAATGGAGAAAAAGTTTGCCTTCTTTATTTTATTCTTACCATCATTATTGCTTTGGGCATCTACTGTTTCAAAAGACACCCTAACTGTAGCAGGAGTATTTATAGTTGTTACCTATGTTCTAAGATTTTTTGTGCTGAATCAGAAAAAGCCTACCTATCTCTTTTGGATGTTTTT